>JAYSTG010000579.1:0-2822 GCA_043719965.1 Saprospiraceae bacterium
CGTATAAAGGTTGGCAGCGACATTTTCAGAGTGTTTTGCTGCTTTGACAAGAGTAGTCTTATTATACTTTTAAACGGATTTCAGAAGAAGTCAGAGAAAACCCCACGACAAGAAATTGAAAGAGCAGAAAAATTAAAACAACAATATTATGAAAGCAAAAAAGCAAGTTAACATGGTTAATTGGGATGACCATCTTGACCTCAAATACGGAAAGAGAGGAACGCCAAGTCGTGAGAAATACGGAGAAGAATTTGAAGCGTTCAAAATTGGTGTGCTTATTCAGGAGGAAAGAAAAAAACAAAACCTGACACAAGAAGAACTTGCTTTAAAAATCGGCACGACTAAAAATTATATATCGCGTATTGAGAACGATGCAAGCGATATTCGCTTGACAACATTGATGAGAATTATTCGTGAAGGACTTGGTGGACATATGACTTTGAAGTTCTCTGTTTAACTCGAATTTATGACTTCTGTGACGATTAGAAGAGCGGCCGAAAACAGAAGATTAAACGAAATTTTTAAAATTGGTGGCATTGATGGTACTCCGAAGAGTATTTGGAAGTGAGTTCATCGAATTAAATTTAGATACACCAAATCGCGATCTTCTACACTGCAACATTAAAATCTCTCAACGTATCATTCAAGGATACTTTTTTATCAGTACTTTCTTTACGAGTGCCTATGATCAAAGCGCAAGGCACCTGATAAGTACCTGCCGGAAATTCTTTATTATAGGATCCAGGAATCACCACAGATCTTGATGGAACTTCTCCTCTATAGGTGACAGGTTTTTTTCCGGTCACATCTATGATATGTGTTGACTGGGTAAGGACTACATTGGCTCCTAAGACAGCTTCACTGCCTACTCTTACACCCTCTACTACTATACACCTGGAACCTATGAAGGCATGATCTTCAATGATCACCGGTGCAGCTTGTGGGGGTTCCAATACCCCACCGATGCCGACACCACCACTAAGATGCACCTGTCTGCCTATTTGTGCGCAACTACCTACAGTAGCCCAGGTATCAATCATGGATCCACTGCCTACATAGGCACCGATATTGACATAGCTCGGCATCAGGATAGCTCCTGATTCGATGAAAGAGCCATATCGGGCAAGTGCTTGAGGTACGACTCGTACACCCTGTGCTGCAAAATTTTTCTTTAAAGGTATTTTATCATGATATTCAAATGGACCACATTGTATCGTTTCCATTTTACGGATCTTAAAGAATAGAAGAATAGCTTTTTTCACCCATTCATTCACCTGCCATCCGGTAGCAGTAGGTTCAGCCACTCTGATTTTACCGGTATCTAATAAGGCCATCGTTTCATGAACAGCTTCTATCGTTGAAGCCTCTCCGATCAATGAATTATCATCGTAAGCTTGATTTATTTTTAATTGTAATGAATCCATTTTAATTTTTTCTTATATCTAGTAGTTTCCAAAATTCAATTAAGACCTAAAGCTCAAATATAATCTTTAAATATTCTCTCTTTCATCTGCCCATGAACATTAAATCCTTGAACATTAAACATGAAACATGAAACCTTGAACATTGTACCTTGAACATTAAATCCTTGAACATTAAATCCTCAAACATCGTACCTCAAACATCGTACATTAAACATCGTACATTAAATCCATGCCTTATCCCAAGTACTTCCCCACAATCGGCATCCTTCTACCAACTCCAAATGCTTTTGAAGAAACTCTAATCACCGGCGCTGTTTGTTCCCTCTTAAATTCGTTTATATTCACCATGCGCAGGATTCGCTTTACCAAAGCTGCATCATATCCTTGTGCAATGATTTCTTTTGGACCTTGCCTTTTTTCAATGTATTGATATAAAATAGGATCGAGGAGTTCATAAGGGGGTAGACTATCTGAATCTTTTTGCCCAGGCCTTAATTCTGCTGAAGGTGGTTTGCTGATTGAATTTTGAGGAATAACCGGAACATCCTTATTGACATATTTTACTAATTGATAGACTTCCGTTTTGTATACATCGCCCAATACTGAAAGTCCGCCACAGAGATCACCATAGAGCGTACCGTATCCTACAGCCATTTCGCTTTTATTCGTAGTATTTAAGAGTATATGGCCCAACTTATTGGAAGTGGCCATTAATAGGGTGCCTCGTACTCGGGCTTGAATATTTTCTTCGGTGACATTGAATGGCTTGTCAGTAAGGATCGGTTGAAGTTGTTGAAGAAATCGTTCATACATTGGCTCTATCTCAATGATGTGGTATGGAATGCCCAGATTTTTAGCCAGCAGTACAGCATCGTCGACACTCCCTTGGCTGCTATATCGGGAAGGCATCATCAGTCCAGTTACATTTTCTTTACCCAGTGCACGTACAGCTAGAGCTGCAGTCAAGGCAGAATCGATCCCACCGCTCAATCCTAAGGTAGCCGACTTAAAGCCTAGTTTTCCAAAATAATCACGAATTCCAAGTAGGATAGCATCATGAATCAATTTATATTTTTCCTTAGGCTGTTCGCCGGGGGCGAAATCAGAATGTTGACCATTGGACTTTATCACCTCGTAGCCCTTACCTGCTCTGATTTTCAACTCATAGGTCCGAATACATTCTTCAAAATAAGGCAATTCATCCATTAAAGTACCATCTGCATTAAATACCAATGATCCACCATCGAAGACTACATCAGTCTGAGCTCCCACGGTATTGCAATAAAACAAAGGTTTCTTATATTTCAATACATTGGCTTGAACTACATCGATTCGTTCCTGAGCATGATCATAGGCAAATGGAGAAGCTGATATATTAAAGATGAGATCAGGCGCTTG
>JAYSTG010000580.1:0-2818 GCA_043719965.1 Saprospiraceae bacterium
CCCAATGATAAAGATCATGTCGGCATTTTGATAGAATATAATGATCCGGTATTTAGCAAACCTCAAGTTCTTATAATTGATAGAGTCCCCAATAAAATAGATGTGCCTTCCAAATTGAGTTATTTTTCACTTTATTTATTTAGAGATAGTATAGAAGCTAGTTTAAAGCGGAAAAATCCGGTTACTTTTGCTCAACCAGAACCCTATGTGTACTTATCAGGCTTTTATCATGAAGATGATGTACCCAGCACGATATATACTCCCGATTTAGCAAAAAACAATACCATATCATTTTCAAAAGTAACTAGAAACAAACTTCATGGCCATTTAGACCTTAATCTTTATAAAATGTATTATAAAAGTGATTCACTTGCATGGACTAATCCCGGTCCTGAGAGATTAAATATCATTATCCCTAATTTTGAGTTTGATAAATCCTGGGAAATGCCGAAGAAGTATAGATGATGGTGGAGTAGCGGCGATCCGATAGCTATCGGATTCAGTCGCTGGCGATCCTGCAATGGGATCGCATCAATTAGTACTCATTTAGGTCATATTTAGCTCAACATGAAATGATGAGCTTAACAAAAAAAGAGTAAGATTTACTTTCCCCTAAATAGTGTTTTAAAAATGATTCAACCTCCCACTCCGAATTAAAAATCAATCCTGCATTTTATCAATCACTCTACCTCTTAGGGTGTGTGGCAAATTTCCCTACAATGCGCTTTAAATAAGTTGTGTCTAGCCATCAAAATGGGAAATCTGCCATACACCCACCTCTTAGAATTCATTGGCCATTCTTTTTAATCCTTACCTTTGACTAATAGGATTATATATGTATAGAATATTTCTTTTTTTACTGATTACTAGCTTTTTGTCCATTTCATCTATTCATGCTCAATCTAAAAAGGATTAGATAAAACTATTCAATGGTCGTAATTTCGATGGCTGGAATATAAAAATCCACCACCATGACTACAATGTCAATTTTGGAAACACCTTCAGGGTGGTCAAAAAAAAGATCCAAGTCAATTATGACCAGTATGGGCCATTCAATGACCAGTTTGGTCATATCTATTACAAGACCCCTTACTCGTATTATAGGGTAAAACTGGACTATCGATTTAAGGACAGCCTACAACGTGGAGCCCCTGTGTATACAATACTCAATAGCGGCATCATGTATCACTCCCAAGATCCACGGACTATGCTTAAGGAACAAGACTGGCCGATATCGATAGAGATGCAGTTTTATGCCAGCTTGGGTGATGGCAGACCTCGACCCACCGGCAATATGTGTTCGCCAGGCACGGAAATCGTATATCAAGGCAAACAATACCCGAGCCATTGTCTTAATTCTTCCAGCCCCACGTTCCCCAAGGATCAATGGGTGCATGCCGAACTGGTGGTACTCGGGGACTCCTTGATCCAGCATGTCATCAATGGCCAGGTAGTGCTCGAGTATAGCCAGCCTTCTATGGGTGGAGGCGTGGCCAATCGCTATGACCCCGCGATCTGGCAACCCGGTAAGCCATTAAAAGAAGGATTCATAGCGTTACAAAGTGAAGGCCAACCTATAGAATTTAAAAATATAGAATTTCTCAATCTCAAAGGGTGTAAAGATGTCAAGGCTAAAAACTATAAATCCTATTTTATAGCACATGATGCAGCAAGTTGCATTTACTAGACTTCAAGTTAATAAATTGATAAAATAGTATTAGTTATAATACATAGTAAATTGATATTCAATATAATAAGAAGATAAAATATTTTGTATCTTTGTCATCGATTTACCAACCTATCTTTTAGATGTTGATCAAAGACCGCGAAGTTATTCGAATAGCCATATTAGATTTATACAATGGTGAGGCGAATGAAGGTATCCGATGTATACACGATTTGATACATCAATTTTCATTAGAGACCGACCTTGAGGTAGTCACTGAAACATTTGCTATTCGCGCGGAAGAGGATGTACCCGATCTTTCTTTTGATATATACATTAGCAGCGGTGGACCAGGCAGTCCACTCGAGACCAAAGGAATGGCTTGGGATACCAAATATTTCGAGCTCATTGATGCTATCGAAGCCTGGAATAAACTATCTCATACTGGGAAAAAATATGTGTTTTTTATATGCCATTCATTCCAAATGATTTGTCGACATTATCAGTTAGCTGAGATCAGCTTACGTGAGCCATCTTCATATGGTGTTTTACCCATTCATTTAAATAAATCTGGACAACAAGAAAGTATACTGGAGACTTTACCAGATCCATTTTATTCAGCGGATTTCAGAATGTATCAAGTGATTCGCCCAGATTTAGCACTAATGAATAAGCGGGGCTTTACCATATTAGCAGAAGAATTTACTCCAGCCCCCGATACGACTGACCGGGCATTGATGGCTATTCGTTTCTCTGAATATTTTATTGGCACTCAATTTCATCCGGAAGCCGATCCGGAAGGTATGTTGGTCCACTTTAGAGGCGCTAAAAAAGAACCCATCATTGCTAATGTTGGATTATCAGGATATCGGGATATGATTGATCATCTGAAAGATCCAGACAAGATTGCTCGTACCAGGGCCGTGGTACTACCAAATTTTTTGAGATTAGCTGCTAGTCAGCTTGAATTAGTTTGATAAAAAATAAAATTAGAAGTCAGGATATATTTATAGTCTAGTCCTGAATCCGATTTCCATAGACAAGGATCTGACTTGGTCGTATATAGGTCCAAGTTCTTTATTGAGTAATCGTTGACCATAAGATACTTGTGTATAAAGATCAAGATTGGTACTTGCCCTCCATTCTGCTCCT
>JAYSTG010000059.1:0-5700 GCA_043719965.1 Saprospiraceae bacterium
ATCTGCACTGCCTTGGGCGGTCAAGTGCCGTGGAAAACGAGTCCATGTAAGTGTGCAAAGAGTCTATGTAGGTCTGCATAGAGTTCATGTAGGTCTGCAAAGAGCTCATGTAGGTCTGCAAAGAGTCTATGTAAGTCTGCATAGAGTTCATGTAGGTCTGCAAAGAGTTCATGTAGGTCTGCATAGAGTTCATGTAGGTCTGCATAGAGTTCATGTAAGTCTGCATAGAGTTCATGTAAGTCTGCATAGAGTTGATGTAGGTCTGCATAGAGTTCATGTAAGTCTGCAAAGAGTCCATGATTCTCCTCTTTTTATCGCAAAATACTGAGGGGTGGGCAAATTTTCGGAGTTGGGGAAATCAAAGACGCCTTTTGGAAAATGGGGCATTCATGATATACTTTTTTTACAGAATTTTGACCCATTCTTTTATAGCAAGATATAAAGCAACTCATACTAAATTATTTATTTTTTTATAAAAAAAATGAAAAAATTAGTTAAGATTTATACTGTATAAAGTATTAACCTATCAGATATGTTGCTTTAAAAGGCAGCCATTTGTTAACCCCGAAATTTTTTTGTTAATCTTAAATCATTTTTATAAAATCAAAATCATGAAAAAACTAAACTGTTGCGATGCTGGCTTTGATTGCCCTGCTGTCGTTCGCGCCGATTCCGAAGAAGAAGTTTTGAAACAAGCTGCCCAACATGCCCTTGAAGTGCACGGTGTGACGGTGACTCCAGAAATGGCTGCACAAATAAAAACACTTATCAAGGACGAGGTAGAAGCATAAAATAGATGAGGTGGAGTATGCCCCCTAAATTGGGGATAGGCAGTATCTAATCTATGGTATAATTTTGTTATTCAAGTATTGAAAAACCCTTCTCACGGGCATTATACTTTCTAATGATTTTTTGAAGGACAGTTATTGATTTACCCAAAAAAATATTTTTTCATTCTTTAAACAAAATCTCAACATTTCTTTAAGAACATAAGGCGTTACCCGCACTGCCTTGTATAGCTTGTGCTATGCTTAAATGTGTGGGCGTGGATGCTGAAAAACGGATGAGTAGGCGGTTTTTTTTAATTTAAAATTTTGAAAAAAATGAAAAAATTATTGATTGTCTTAATCACCTTTTTTTCCATTGGTTTACAAGCACAGGATGTAACAGGCACTTGGCAATCGGCAGATGGTTGGAAAGCGGAATGGATTCAGATTGGAAACCGAACGTATGCTATTTTGAATGTCTATCACTATAAACATTTTGTCTCTGGTACTATTACAGGGAATCGAATAACTGGTCAGGTCATACGAATTGATGTGCAGAATAATAATTGTCGAACTATTCTAAATGGAACTTGGGTCGTAAATGGCAATTCTATGCAATCGTCTTGGGTTGCTGCTGATGGCAATTGTGATTTGACTTTAAATCAACGAGGTAGTGATGCGCCACTAACGCGTGTGGCTCGACCTTCTGAACTGCCAATGAATACATTAAATGGCGATTCTTTTTGTACCCATAATGATGTGACAGGTTCATGGGGTGATGCAGATTGGTTTCAAGATGGCAATAATGTTTATTATATTTCGAATAATGCTGGGTTTAAACACTTTTTTAGTGGGTACAGAGCGAATCAGCAAATCACAGGCACTCAAATACGCATTAACAGAGCAAACAATTGCAGGACAGAGATGGGTTTAACCTTTACCGTTACAGGCTCTAATTCTATGCACTATAGAGCGGTCGCTAATGATGGCAATTGTGATTTACAAAGAAGCTGGTCTGAAACTAATTACGTTTTTAGAAAAAGTAATATTGATATATCAGGCGTATATTTTTTTAAAAACAAAAACAGTAACCTCTGTCTTGGTGTGAGAGGCGCAACAAGAAATAACGGAGAGGAAGCCACACAATGGACATGCGATGGCAATGGGGATAAACAATGGAAACTTGTACAGGCATGTGGTGGCTACTATAAAATCCAAAATATGAATAGCAATCTTTTTCTCGCAATTGGTGCTGGAAGTCGGAATGATGGCGGTCGAGTTGTTCAGTATGTTGACCAAGGACAACAAGATATTTTATGGCGTTTTATTAGCATCGGCAATGGGTGTTACAAAATTCAAAATAAAAACAGTGGTTTGTTTTTAGCTATTGGTGCTGCGTCAAGAGACCTCGGAGCGAATTTGGTGCAGTGGCAAGATTCAGGACAAGAAGATATTAAGTGGATATTAGAGGCATACATTCCATAGGTAGATAAAAATACATAGTAGCCTCACCACCAAGATAAGTATTTGTTTGTGATTACTGAGGGGGTAGCCCCTCAGTATATTTCTAAAAAATTATTTTTATTTCACTTTTTAAATTAATTTCCAATGAAAAACTACATCCTATTTGTTTTACTTTTCACTTGCTCATTATTGAGCGGGCAGACTGCTTATAAGCATATCAGCACATCTGCAAATACAGGTGGGCATATTACCACACTTGACCATCCTTTATTGAATGGACAACCCGATGCGCTTATCTTTACCATGACCGTTTATAATAAAAATGGTACAGAAACCACAGGGATAGATTATGCAAATAATACAGGCGTATGGTATAATGGCTCTAAATGGACAATTTTTAATCAAAATACTAAATTGCCCATGACTCAAGGCTTGACTTTTAATATCTTAATTGCACCAACAGGCAATCCAAATGTTTTTAATCATTTATGCACCGCTAAAAATACAGGTGGCAGTGGTGGCACATTTGGAAATGGGTCTTGGATTGATAATATTGCTACGAATAACAACCCAAACGCTTTATTATTAGTCACTCAAAATTGGAAAGGCAATTACAATGATAATACGCCTGTTGTTTCATACGGTGGCGGTAAATGGTACATTTCCAATACCATTAGCAGTCCAAATGATTTGGGTGTAAAACTGGAGAAGAATATGCCCGTTGGGGCGAGCTTTAATGTAATGGTTATTAATAAAGGACAAGTGCCAGGGTTTAGTGATGCATTGGGTTTTATGCACACGGCGACGAAGACGAATATATCAACCCCTCAATCTCCAAATGTAACTTTTATTGATAACTCGTCTTTCAAACACTCTAAAGACTTATTGGTATTTGCTACTCAAAATTGGGGTTGGGGTAATTCTGGTAGTGCTGAACAAACAGCGGGACCTTATAATGACTCGCCCATTTCAGCTTGGTTTAATACTTATTTTACGAATGGCAATGCTATTTACAATCCCAAAGCTAATGCACCTATGCCTGTTGGGGCGAAGTTTAATGTAGTGGCGGTTGGGGTAAGTACACCGCCTATCAATACGCTTTCAGGTTGGGTAGATATGCACACACACCCAATGAGTCATTTGGGCTTTGGAAAAAGATTGATGCACGGCGTACCTGATATTGGTTCAATCATACCAGCAGGTACAAGATTCAAAGGATTTAATGCCTTTGAAAAAGAATGTAATACTGTAGATGAACGTGCTACTTCCATAGAACAAGCATTGGGCACTTGTAACGCAACACATGGAGGATGGGGTGTAGAAAATGATTGTGGAAACTATGTTCGAGCTGTTGTAATCAGTAAAGCTTTCGATGATGAATATGTTTACAATGTTGACCATAATCCTTTTACAGGCGGTAATGTGCATGGTGACCATCGGCACGAAGGTATCGAATCAAGTCCTAATTTCCTGTATTGGCCACACCAGAGTTCAAAAGCACATCAACAAATGTGGTGGGAATGGTTAAAACGAGCTTACAAAGAAGGCGGTTTACGGGTTATGGTTGCTCTAACTGTTAATAGTGAATTGTTAGCAGAAGTTATTGATGGCGATAATCCTAAAGATGATAAAACCACAGGTGATGAACAACTTGATGAGATACGTGATTTTGTTGGAAGGCATAACGATTTTATGGAAGTTGCCTATTCAGCGAGCGATTTGAGGAGAATTGTAAGTGGGGACAAGTTAGCTGTTATTCTCGGAATGGAAGTTGATAATATCGGCAATTTCAATAAAAACAATGTCGTCTGTAATGAGGCAACAGTAAAAACTGAAATAAATAGGCTTTATGATAAAGGTGTGCGCTATATATTTCCGATCCATCTCACAGATAACAAATTCGGTGGTACAGCAGTTTATAACGATTTGTTTAATTATGCCAATAAATTTAGTACAGGAAGTTTATTTACAATTCAATCATCAGCAACGATTGACCCTACTATTACACAACGTTTAGGCACAGGTCTTGATGAAGCGGGTAATTTAGGCGTTAAGTTAGCTCTTGATGCTGCTTCTGGCATACCTTTCCCTCCAGCGTTTCATCTTTTTGATTGCCCTATCCCTACTTTAGGTTGTTGGGACAAATTCAAATTTATTAGAAATTTACTTAGTCCTGACCCAAGATTTTTTTCTTATGCAGCTACTCCAGGTGGTCATGCCAATTCCAAAGGTTTAACAACGCTTGGTATCATAGCTATTAAGGAAATGATGCGTTTAGGTATTTTGATAGATATTGACCACATGTCGCAAAAAGCAGTAGATAGTACACTTACTTTGGCAGAATTAAATAATAATTATCCTGTCAATATTGGACATAATGGTTTAAGAGGTCTGAGTGGCAATGAGCGCGGTGCTTCTCAAAAAACGGTAGAACGTGTCGCCGCATTAGGAGGTGTTTTTGGCGTAGGTACAGCCGATAATGATCACGATAAAATAGATGCTGTAAAATTTATCAGTAATGTCCAATCCGTATCTTCAACAGTAACAACCCTCAAAGGAATTGGATTAGGAACAGATGTCAATGGAATGGAACGATTACCAAGAGCTTCGCAAGGACTTAATTCTGATGCTTTTTACAAAGATTTTCCCAAATGTACAACAGGCAATCGGACATGGGATTATACAACAGAAGGCGTGGCACATTATGGTTTAATGGCTGATTTTATGAAAGATGTGAAAGAACGAAATGTCAATGTTTATAATAAAATCATGAGTTCTGCCGAATATTTTGCTCAAATGTGGGAAAAGTGCGATAGACTTACCACGTACAGACCAACACCTATTATTTCACCATTGTATCGTTTGAGAAATGGAGGCAATCATTTTTATACTGTTGAGTCAACTGAAAGAGATAATGCACTAAGAAGCCTTGGATATGTGAGCGAAGGAACGGCTTGCTCTATTTTTTTAAATGCACAACGCGAAGGTACTGTACCTTTTCATAGGTTACGCAACGGCGGTCGCCATTTTTATACAACTAATACTGCTGAGAGAGACAATGCGATAAGAAGTTTGGGTTATGTTTCTGAGGGCATTGCAGGACACGTTTTTAATACTCAAAGAGAAAGGACTGTACCACTTTATAGGTTAAGGAATGGTGGTAATCATTTTTATACGACAAGTGCCCCTGAAAGAGACAACGCAATAAGAAGTTTGGGTTATGTTTCTGAGGGCATTGCCTGTTATGTTTTTCCATAAAGCTCAAATACTGAGGGGGTGACTCTCCCCCTGAGTATATTACTCAAAAAAACGATTTATATCCTTTTCAGTAAAACCTCTATTCGAAAACAATTAAAATATCAAGTCATGCCATACACATTGAAAGGGCTGATATGCCTCTGTTTTTTTAGTACCCTCTCCCTCATACAGGCACAACCGACTGTCATTGCCAATGATGGGAAAACACTCA
>JAYSTG010000581.1:0-2816 GCA_043719965.1 Saprospiraceae bacterium
TATGAAATTTAGAGCCTACGCTGATCAGGCTTCTGTATTGCTTTCACTGCACCAATTTGCTGCCGGAAAAGAAGTTGCCTTAAAAGCTATTGCAATTAACCCTCATAACGCAATGATTCATGGAGCTCTAGTAGATGCTCATATCGAATTAGGTGAATATCAAGAAGCAGTGGAGGTAGCTGATAAAATGGTGGCTATCCGTCCCGATATCAGGTCTTATTCAAGAGTATCTTATGTACGGGAGTTATATGGTGATTTGGATGGAGCTATAGATGCTATGGCTCAAGCAGTTGAGTCAGGATACCCAGGGTATGAAGAGACTTCCTGGGCTCGATTACATCTCGGTGAATTGTATGAAAAGAAAGGAAAAAATGAATTGGCAGAAATTCAATACAAAATCATTCTTGAACAACGTGCGAAATATCCATTTGCTATTGCTGCGCTTGGAAAATTAGAAATGAAGCGTAAAAATTTTGATCAAGCTGAAAAACTTTTGGACGAAGCTATTGGCTATATCCCCGAGGTTGGCTTTTATATCACGAAGGCGGAATTGAAATTACAAACCGGTAAAAAAGATGAAGCTACTCAACTTACCACAGAAATTTTAAGTATGTTGAAAGATGATGAAGCAGCAGGCCACCAGATGGATTTGACTTATGCCTACGTATATCGTCATTTATTGAATGATCCTAAAACGGCCTTGTTTTATGTTGAAAAAGAATTAAAGGTTCGTCCAAATAATATCGAAGTCAATCAATATCTAGCTGACCTGTATCATGACCTCGGTAAAGCAGATGAGTCAAAAATGTATCTTGCCAAGAGTACGATTCAAAAGATTTAGATTTTAGATCCCTAAAGTTTTGGGAGATTGTTGGATTTTCTAGGACGAGTAGTTTTGGGCTGCTCGTCCTTTTTTATGTTGTGAAACTTAATTCCATATCCTTTCTAACATCCTATGATTAAATATACTTGCTTCTTCCACCAATGGTTCGTGTCCTGAATTTTCAAACCAAACGATTTCTTTTTTTGGACAAGCCAAATTGTTTAAAAATTCCGTACTCAATACAGTGGGCAGGTTCCAATCATGCCTTCCTAAGAAAAGGTAAATTGGAATTTTTAATTCCGTTATGGTAGATAGGTCAGTGTCGAAGAGGTCTTGCTCCAGACGATAGGCGGAGTATATGAATGCTGCCGACCAATCATACGATTTATAGTCCTCGTATTTTGATTCAGCTTTTTTTATTTCAAGTTCCGATTCCTTATTATAGATAGCCCCTCCATAGGCACTGAGCAATTCGTATTGTTTCAAAAAACAATCCAGTGGTCTTTTGCAGATGCTCGTATCGCCATTTTCAATACGTGAAAGCATTTGAAGGGTAACATCATCTTGCTTTAATTTAGCTTGATCTCTAATCCATGCCCTAGAAAGTTTTATACTTTTTTTCATACCGATAACCTGAGAGATGCCAAAGTATGCTGAGTAATCTTGAGGATATTTTAGGGCTAATCGAAGTCCTATGATACTTCCCCAGGAGAAACCAGCGAGGTAGATCTTGTCTTTATTAAATTTCTTTTTAAGAATTAGAGTCAATTCATGTGCATCATAAATAATTTGGTCTAAACTTAAGTTTTTTGGATTAGAATTATTCATGTAAGATTGACCGCTACCGGATTGTTCCCACGCGACTAGGGTCACCGATTTGGTAAGGTTTTCATTAAAATACCTTAGCTGGGGAGTTTGTGGCCAGCCAGGTCCACCATGCAAAAAAAGCAATACTGGGTTTTCAATGGAGGCTCCTGTAATTTCTACATATTGCTGTTCGCTGCCCAGAGTAATGAATGATTTGTCTACTATTGATTTTATTTCAGTTTGGATAGTGGATTGGTCTTTTGATCTATTTGCAGGAGTTTGACAAGTTATTATAAAAAGTAGGGATGGAAAAAAAAGTATTTTTCTCATAATAAGTGAGGCAAAAAAGTGAAGTTCTCTATCCGGAATTTTGACAAACAAATTATTGAGGCGTTACTACATCGGAGAATTCGACCATACGAATGCAGATTTTTAGCAACCTGCATTCCCAACGGTGAATTCAAATTGTTGCTTAACCTTTATACCGTTTGAATTTGAAGCAGGTTTCCATTTTGGCATTTTATTGATTGCTTCTAATAATAATTTGTCTATGTTTTTATCTTTAGAAGTCAAGACCACTTCTGCATTGGCTATTTCGCCCCGCTCATTGATGGTGAATCGTACTGTGGCATTTTCCAGTGCTTTAGCACCCTCCGATGAAATTTTTTCAATTGCGTTTTCCTTTAAATATTGTTTCAATACTTTAAAGCCTCCTGGGTAAGTAGCTTCAACTTCGGGTACCAAGGTGACTGTAAAATTCATACTGGTATTTTCAATTTTATGGGTTATAGAGTTCTTATCGTTGTACTTTATTTCAATACGGATGTCCGTTCCCAGGTCGACCAGTTTTAAGAGGTTAAGTTGTTCTGTACTCAGGATGTCATTACTACTTATAGCTTTCATTTCTTTACCGCGGGAAGTAACCAATACTGCTGATGAAATATAGTCCGTAATCCAAGATGATGGGTATCCGGGATTGATATCTCTCATGGTTTTGGCGGCATCTAATCGCTCCTTTATTATAGGAAGTTTATATCGACCTCGAATGTCAAAATTAAGTCCTTGTGAAAAGGCAGCATCTAAAACAGATAGTAGAAGGAGTGTAATGAGACTAGTTTTCATTTCGAATAATTTTTATAAAAGTATGCATTGATCTTTAGAAAAACAATTAAATTATTAAGCTTTA
>JAYSTG010000582.1:0-7504 GCA_043719965.1 Saprospiraceae bacterium
GTCACATAATTGGAAGTACTCTCTTTCAATGTCTCAGCACGCGATATCTGTACAAATAATGGCCATCGTACTAAAGCGATCATGCTCATCAATGTCAATAAAGAAGGCCGTACCAGTACTACCATCAAAGCCATAATTAGAAACAATTTTGGAAAGGATTCAAATAGGTCGATCACTCTCATAATGATCTGGTCTACTGGAATATAAAAAGATCGACCCTTCTTTTGTGAAGCTCTCCAAATCCATCGACCAACGATGAACCAAATAAATAGTAGTACCAACTCGATAGTTATCCATGCCACACCTTCCCATAACCAGGAAAAAACTTGGAAATAATATGTTCCCAACCCCATCCAAATACCAATCAATAGAATTTGAAGTAAGTTACTGGTCAACCTTTCGTTTTTCCAATACCCTGCCGCCATACCAATGAAAATCCCACCCAATGCTGCTATAAAAGTTGCCCCTACCCCAATAATCCAGGCATATCGTGCGCCATAAACCATACCCGCTAATACATCTCGACCCAAAGCATCGGTACCCAGCCAATGAATATATCTGTACGATAAAGTGGATCTATGCCCTGGTGGAGCATAACCCGAACCGCCGGGATCTATAGTATGTGCGGCAAAGGGTATCAAGGGCATTATGCGAGCTGTACATGTGGAATAATCTATGAAAGTAGACTTCCTGACCCCTATCGATTGGATTATCTCTAAGAATGCAGGCCATTGATTTACTCCTCGACATCGGCAAAAAAGCGGCTTATCGTTAGCGATTACATTGGCCAATAAAGCAATCACGATACTCACGAATAGAATCCAACGGGCTATGCTTTGATGAATGGGCCCCTTGGCTTTTAAAAAAATAATATTATTTATCCATGTTTTCCCCATGCAATTCGACTATCCCATTGTTTTAAAAAAATATCAGTTGCAAGTTTTCCGATAATAGTCAAAAAACCTGTTAATAACAATATACTAAATACGACAGTCCAATCTTGCATGACGATCGATTGCATCATGAGTCGACCCATCCCTGGAATATTAAATAATACTTCGATCACTACTGATCCTCCGACCAAGGCAGGAATCTCTATTCCTATCAATGAAAAAATAGGAAGTATAGCATTTTTTCTAAGGTGTTGACGAATTATTTTATCATCAGCAAGCCCCTCAGACCAGGCATGAAAGGCATATGGTTTTGATTGCTCGCCCTGTAACTTAGCAGCGTATAATCTTGAAATATAAGCAAGGGAAGGTAATATCATACATAAGAGCGGTAGCCAGAGGTATCCACTATAGATCCACCATTTCTCCAAGATAGATGCTCCATCAATAGAATCAATAAATCCCGGACTCGGAAATAAATGCAGGGAAGGATGCATTGTATCACTTGCAAAAAAAATAATTAATAACAACGCTAAATAAAATCTTGGTATGCTATATAAAAAAAACAACACCCCTTCCAACCATTTACTCCTCCTTTTCATGGAATGTTTGAATAAATATTCGCCCATCCTAATAGACATAGCAAACACGACTATCATAGCAATCAGATTTAATGTCAAGGTCCAAGACATCGCTTCTTTGATTTTGGTCCAGGCAGGTCTATTATCAATGCTAGAGGTCCCCCACTTACCCTGTACCAATTGAGAAATCCATCGATGGAATTTATTATTCACACCGTGAAAGGTGATTGTAGGGAGGTATAAGCCTGCATATTTGCGTCCCGATTTTAATTGATCGAATCGTTGCCTCCAGGCAAGATACTTGGTATGCATAACAAGGGAATCTGGAAATTGGCTCATGGATGCTTGTATGGTCTTTACATCCGATGTCCTACTTATAAAGGCTGTTTCTATGTAGTATTTAATTTCCGGTGACAAAAATAATTGTTGCTCCGACTGAATATACGATTGAATATCAAACCAGGAATATCCCTGTCGCAAAAACCCTTTAGCTTGCCTCCTCACGGGTTTATTCAAAATTTTATATAATGTATCGGGGAAACTATAGGGATTGATCGCAAAATAAAATAGTGGAAGTTCCTCTTTATAGGAAGTGAATTGATCAGCCGATTTAGTGGTGTTCGGTCTATATTGTTCATCAGGGTTAAGTAACGCCCGGTCCGATTGAGTATATTCCATCAGAAAAAATGAAAAGATACTGACCGCTAACAATACGGGTATTGCCATCACCAGCCTGAAGAAGATAAACCTGATCATTAATGCGAGTTTATAATTTTACGTGCGTCCAGGTATGGGCAGGGACTTTTACTTCCATGATCTGATTCTGATATTTTATTTTTTTATTGGTAGGTTGTTTGCTGTACAAAGCTACTTTGGTAGGCTCTCCTTTACTCCAGGTAATTCGTACTTCGATATTACCTCTGGCTTTGATCCCACGAATCGATCCTTCGCTCCAGGCGGATGGAAGTGCAGGGAGGATATGAATAAATTCTTCATGGCTTTGCATCAATAGTTCGATGATACCTGCTACTCCACCGAAATTTCCATCGATTTGAAATGGCGGGTGCGCGTCAAATAAATTGGGATACGTACCTCCACCCACGACTTTAATTTCATTTTTATCCGCCGGATAATAATTCAATAGTTTTTGTAAAGCATCGTAGGCTTTATCACCATCCAGAAGCCTCGCCCACATCGATATCTTCCAAGCAATAGACCATCCAGTACCATTATTCGTACGACGCAATAATGATTTTTTTGCAGCTTCAAAAAAAAGGGGTTGATTGGGCGTAATCGTCATCCCAGGATATACTCCATATAAATGCGACAGATGTCGATGGGTCACTTCTTGATCATTCCAGTCATGATACCATTCTTGTAAATGACCTTGTTGGCTGATTTGATAAGGATAGATTTGGTTTAATACTTTAGATAATGAATCTCTAAAACTAATATCTAACTGAAGCACTTTACTAGCTTGGATCACATTTAAAAACAACTCTCGTATCATAGCGAGGTCGGCCGTACTGCCATATAAAGTGGCTCCTTTAAAATTGGAAGTGGTCACATAAATATTTTCAGGAGAAGTGGATGGAGCAGTGACTAAAAATCCTTTGGGATCTTTTACTAAATAGTCCAAACAGAATCTAGCTGCTCCTTTGAGTAAAGCATAGGCTTGGTTTGACAAAAAAGCTTTGTCTAAAGTATATTGATAATGTTCCCAAAGGTGAGTGGCTAACCAAGCCCCGCCCATTGGCCAATTCGCCCAATTCGGATCCCCTTGACCAAATGCCCCTACCGGATTAGTCATGGACCAAATATCAGAGTTATGATGACAAGTCCATCCTTTGCAATCATAATAAGTCTTGGCAGTGACTTCCCCTGTTTTTGCAAGATTGTTGATAAAAGATAATAAAGGGGTATGCAACTCACTGAGATTGGCAGTTTCTATCGGCCAATAATTCATCTCTGTATTAATGTTCACGGTATAATTGCTGCTCCATGGCGGTCGAATTGATTCATTCCATAATCCTTGTAGATTGATAGGAACGCTTGCAGTACGTGAACTACTGATCAATAGGTACCTACCAAAATTGAAATAAAGTGCAATAAGTCCTTGATCTTTATTGATATCACTTTCTTTTAACCTGCCATCGGTGTCCACCAATAGATTCGCATTGGGCCTCAGATTAAATTGCACTCGATCATAAAAGTTTTTGTAATCGGTTTCGTGTTTTTTTATAATAGTACTGTAGTTGTACTTTTTAGCTTTTTTCAAGTAACCACTCGCCAATGTTATTTCATTTAATCCTTGCCTATATGGGTCTTTATCAAAACCATTAAAACTAGTAGCAAGGCTTAGATGCAACTCAATATCAGTGGCATCTCGTATAGAAATACTGGTGTCTGATTGAATCGCTTTGCCATCTGTTGCATGAACTGCAAGTTGGGCTGCAAACCGAGTACCTCTTTTTTCAAGATAGATGATGGGATTTGGGCGGCTTCTATAATTGGGTTCTGCGTGTACAGGAGCTCTGCCTTGCATAGTCAACAGGTTTGAATTCGCAGTGACTTGGTGTAAAAGCAAACTGTTGAAGTTGATGTTAATATTTAATCGGCCACTACCCTTTGCATTGAGTTTGATTACGATCAATTGATCCGGATATGAGGCAATATAGCTCCTGGTAAATAGAGTACCATTTGATACATAAGAGACCGAAGCCTTTGAATTTTTCAGATCCAATGTTCTTTTATAGTTTTCAATTTTATGGTTATGGTCAAAATCGATAGTAAGGTTACCCAATGGAGCATAGGACTCCGAAAAATTACCTTGAAGTTTGCGCACTAAAGTATCTGCGGCTGCATAATCTTCAGAAAATAGCGCTTGTCGAACAGCTGGCAATGTTTTGTAGGCTTCAGGATTATGATTTGCCAACACCGGCTCTCCTGTCCAGAGCGTAATATCGTTGAGCGAAAGCCTTTCTTTATCGATACCTCCATAGACCATCGCTCCTATTCTACCATTACCGATAGGAATAGCCTCCTCAAATAAAGTAGCTGGTTTGGAGTATTGTAAATAATTTTCTTGAGCTAAGAGGTCGAAGTTGCTCTCTACGATGAGTACTAGACCTACGACGAAATGTTTTATTTTCATTGGAGTTTAGGATTAGATTGATGTCTAACGAAGTCTCTATTTTTTTTATATTCCATATTATCGATAATAGATTGTTCTAAGTTGATATCGCATTGATTTGCTAGACAAGTCAATACAAATAAAACATCAGCCAATTCTGACGCCAAATTACTTTTCGCAAGGGATCGTTCTTCATCTGATTTAAATGATTGATCCCCATAGATTCTAGCCATGAGTCGCGCAACCTCGCCACATTCTTCAGCAAGTATGGCGGTATTGGTGAGTTCACTGAAATACCTAACTCCGTTGGCTTTAATCCAATGATCTACTTCAGTTTGCAAGTTGGAAATGGTCATGATCTAGGAGA
Organism: Saprospiraceae bacterium; assembly: GCA_043719965.1. GTDB lineage: Bacteria > Bacteroidota > Bacteroidia > Chitinophagales > Saprospiraceae > JADJLQ01. The sequence continues at coordinate 4,972 of JAYSTG010000582.1, forward strand.
AATTTAAAGGCTTCCTTGAATAAATGTAATAAATTCGTCGTAACAGTACATTTACTTTATGAACTTAACTTCAATTTTATTCGTAGGACTAGGGGCTGCGACTGGTGGCATTCTAAGATTTTTTATTTCGGAATGGCTTCCGGTTTCACTTGGACGGTTTCCTATGGCTACTTTTATCGTCAATTTAGCCGGATCATTTATTTTAGGTGTTATCCTTGGGTTAAACTTAAAACAAGGAATGTCTTTGAACACCAAGTTATTACTGACCACAGGCTTTTGCGGAGGTTTCACGACTTTTTCCACTTTTTCAATGGAGACTATTCAATTAATTCAAAACGGAAACGTTTTGATAGCTTGTTTTTATATTTTAGGTAGTGTTTTAGGAGGATTGCTTTGTGCCTGGGGCGGATATCGATTGGGGGTTTAAAAGCTCTGTTATTGTTGCACCCACTCTAAAAACATTGGCATTACTTTAGACCAGGTCTGCACATCATGGCGACCTCCGATTTCAATGTGGAAATGCATATCTTTTTTTTTCTGATATCCTTTAGCTTCTAACTCATCCATCAAATCCAAGGTATCATCGATTGCGTCTATGACCCCATTATTATTCCTGTCAGCTATTTCATCCTCGGTACCAGCATGGAACCAAAACTTTAGGTTTGAAGTACTCGAAGTATGTTTCACTTTGTGATGCATCAGGCGATGATGCACATCATCATCGATCAGATGGGGATTACGCCACCATAGTGACCCTGAAAACACACCGATTTTTTGAAATAAATGTGGTGCATGCCAGGCAATGTCTATTGCACTCAAACCACCTAAACTCCATCCTGCAATCGAGGTCTGTACCTTATAGTGGATGTCGAATCGTTGCGGTATCCAGGGTATAAGCTCCTGAGTTATGAATAAAGCGTAATGACCAGCTTTAGCTCCCCGACCTGCATAATCCTTAGCCCATTGTACCCCATATTCTTGTTTTCGTTGTTCGCCGGGAGCAGCTGAGCAACCAATAACTAATGGATTTACCCCCTCCTGAATGGTCTGCTTGAAGATGGCCTTGAAATCCATTTTAGATAGGTCTTGACCATCATTGATGATGATGATATGGGTGATGGGTTCACTTTTAATATGGTCTGTGAATAAACTGAGTTCTACTGTTCGTCCAAGATGATTTGAAATAAATTTATAAAGTTCTGAATGCAAGGATGAAATAATTAATTAATTTGTTCCAAAATACAAACATATGAAGAAGATCGGAATACTACATGGAATGGAAAATAGTTTTCCTCCTGCCTTCGTAGACAGGATCAATGCCATGAATGTGCCAGGAGTCAAAGCTGAGTCTGTGCGAATCGATAAAGTGATGCAAGGAGTACCTCTAGGATATGATGTCATCGTAGATCGTATATCTCAGGATGTTCCATTCTATAGGACACTACTCAAAAATGCTGCTATCACAGGCACTGCAGTCATCAATAATCCGTTTTGGTGGAGCGCAGATGATAAGTTTTTTAATAATTGTTTAGCAGTCAATATAGGAGTACCTGTGCCTAAGACGGTCGTCTTACCATCTAAAGAAAGGCCGCCAGATACCCAGGAAGCTTCGTTTAGAAACCTTGCTTTTCCCTTGGATTGGGAGGGCATGTTCGGATACATAGGCTGGCCTGCCTATATGAAACCCTTTGCCGGAGGGGGTTGGAAACATGTGTACAAAATTCATGATAAAGATGATTTTTTCGCAAAATATGGTGAGACGAATCAATTGGTAATGTTACTACAAGAGGAGATCGTTTTCGATAGTTATTTCCGGTGCTATTGTATCGGTAGAAAGCATGTGCACATCATGCCTTATGAGCCTCGTAATCCACATCATCTCAGATATGATGCTAAGATACCACCGTACTCGTCCAATCTACTCGCATTGATAGAATCTTATGTACTCAAGCTTTGCGAATATTTGGGATATGATTTTAATACCGTGGAGTTTGCAGTGCGTGATGGCATCCCTTATGCTATTGATTTTTGTAATCCTGCCCCAGATGCAGATCTGCATTCTGTAGGTCAGGCAAATTGGGATTGGGTCGTAGAGCATTCTGCTCTGTATGCTATCGAACGGGCTCAAGCTCATGTGCCGGGTCAGGATAATTTGACTTGGGGGAAATATATAAGAAATAGTATTGATAAAATGGAACTGTAGATCATTGAATTTTCGATTTTAGAATGCAATGAGCTGTAGTTAAGAGTTATTTTAAATATAGTTATGTTTACAATCTTACTCTAATTCAATTGATAAATGTGAAGTTTTTCACCTCCTCTGGATTGAAAATTTTAATTAACGAAGGAAGTTGGATATAATTACATATTAAATATAAGTTAAATGTGTTAATTGTTTTTAATTAGATAATTTATAAACATTGAAGCCCGTTATAATAAGGTTGACTTTTTATTAATTTAATAAATTTTTGGATTATGAAACAAATCTTTCAAGTAATTAAAGATTGTACCAACTTATTTTCCAACTGCAAGA
>JAYSTG010000583.1:0-7467 GCA_043719965.1 Saprospiraceae bacterium
TCATCATATCGAGCAAAGCAGGGTGGGACATGTGGCCTGGACCTTATGGTAATCTTGGATCAAGAAAATATTTGATCACCAGCTGTGATCAAAGCCTCAAAAGGATGCATTTGGACTATATAGATATATTTTATTCACACCGTCGTGATCCGGATACGCCACTAGAGGAGACTATGGGTGCTTTGGATCAAATCGTACGCTCAGGTAAAGCACTCTATGTAGGCATATCTCAATACAATGCCGCTGATACTGCAAAAGCCTACGACATTCTTAAAAGTATGGGTACTCCCCTACTTATTCATCAGCCGAGATATAGTATGTTCGATCGATGGGTCGAAAGTAGCCTGTTGGAGATTATAGGTAAAAAAGGAGTTGGTTCCATTGCGTTTTCTCCTTTAGAGCAGGGAATGCTTACGGATAAGTATCTTAAAGGTTTTCCTAAAGATTCTCGTGCAGTCAAAGACGGCCGATACCTGACCAAAGAGAGAATCACGCCTGAATTACTTGCTAAAGTATCCAAACTCAATGATCTTGCACAGCAACGTGGTCAATCTTTAGCTCAAATGGCTATAGCCTGGCTATTGAAAGATCCTAGGATCACGACTGTCTTGGTAGGTGCAAGTAGTCCAAAACAAATAATAGATAGCATAGGATCCTTAAAAAATCAGAACTTTACAAAAGCAGAACTAAAAGCTATCGAGGATATATTACAAAACAAACCTAAAAAATCGTGAGAATCCTTTGTTTAATTTCAATGTTGTGCTTCAACTATATTACCTATAGTCAGATTACCGGATTGATATTAAACAAATTGAATTATAAGGACGGTACAGCACAGATCATCAATCAAGATCTTAGTTTGTTCCGTCCTTATTATTTCCAAAAATCAATTATGGTCAAAAAAAGTAGTCCTACATTTAAAAGTCCTTATCGATATCTGGATGAGCTAGGGTTCTTTTGTAAGGTCGAGCTCAGATGGGATAAGAAATTGGCCAAGCCTTTTAGATTCAGATTAGGCTCTTATGATTATGTCAATCGATTGGAGGGAAAATGAGGGCTGATCAGTAAAAAGACTCAATCACAGCACCATTTTCAGAAATAACCTTGCAATTTTAACCTGTCTTTACTTGCATTTGCCTTAAAGTTTTGGAGTAATTACATACCATTATAATAATCATTCTAAATCCTTTAACAAACAATCCACATGAAAATTCGATTCAATACTATCATCGTGATCATCGTGATCGTATCTTATGCTTCACTTTGTTCTGGTCAAAAACTAAAACAAACGCAAGTACCAAAACCCAACCCTGCAGCATTTGCTATAAAATTTCCTCATGCCGAAGGTATCAAATGGGAATTAGAAAAAAAAGATGAATATGAAGCGAATTTCAGTGAAATGAACGTAAAATCTTCTGCCAACTTTGATTCGAAAGGTATCCTTTTAGAGACTGAGACCGTGATCCCGAAAGATGACTTACCTTCAAGTATTCAGTCTACCCTCGTCTCACTTTATAGCGAGTGTACAATTAAAGACATAGAGAAAATCACCCATTCAAATAGCAGTGTCGAATTTGAAGTTACACTAAATAAAGGCAATAAAAACAAGGAAATCTTGTTTCATCCTGATGGCTCATTAGTAAAAAAAGGAAAAGAAGAAGGAAAAAAGAAATGAGTATTAAAAGATTCAAGTAAAATCTGTATCTTCATAAATTATTTATCGCCGGTTTCATCTAGCACGCAACAGACCCTCTTTATTATTCCGTATAGAGTAATAAAAGGTCATGCTTCCATACGTTTACCCACAGTTTTTCATAGATAGCTTCAACAATCAAAATACCTTTCAAAATTTTCATTAAGTATCATGTCCGTTCAAAATTTTTTTTCAAACCAAAACCCAGGTATTGTTATTATAATCTATACGATGCTATTTCTCATCTGTTGGAATCTTGAAAATATCTATGGGGTTACTAGAAAATATAAAAAATGGAAGCATAGCTCTACAAATTTTTGGTTTATCATCAGTGGAGGGCTTTTGCAAGGTATGATTGGGTACATCTTTGTTAACATGCTGTTATATGAAAACGACCTTAAATATGGGTTGTCGACCTATAGCCCGATGGTTCAAGGTTTGGTAGTATTTATCGTTTTAGATTTTACCTATTATATTTACCATGTCGTGATGCATCACTATAAAAAAATGTGGCGATTTCATGCTGTGCATCATTCTGATACGATACTGAATGTCAGCACTTCCTTGCGTGAACATCCTATAGAGACCAGTGTACGATTAGGGCAATATATGTTTTTTGCTTTATTATTAGGACCTGAATTTTGGATCATTGCACTTCATCAATTTATACAAGTCGTTAGTAAAATAATAATTCATTCCAATTTCAGACTACCTGATAAATTGGACAAATACTTGTCCTATATCATTATTACACCGAATATGCATCACGTACACCATCACTTTGAACGGCCTTTTACGGATAGCAATTTCGGAGATCTATTCAGCATATGGGATCGTATATTTCGAACCTTTAAGTATCTGCCCAAGGAAAATGTAAAATTCGGATTAGATGATGTAAATAATAGTCAAGCGTGTAAAATAAAAAACCTACTTACTACCAATATATTTATTGAAAGTAAATGAGTGCCCTGTCCATTGAAGTCAATTTATTTTTTTGATAACCTTAATGGGATCTGCTTTTAATCTAATCGGAATTGATTTGAACAGCAACACTTTATTGTTTCACTTTTAGGTTCAAATTCATAAAAAAAGGTACTCATCCTTTGACGAGAACCTTTTTACTTAGGCATAATCAAATCAAGTTTTGTTGTAAAAGTTCCATCCTTAGGGTAGGCGCCAACCCTTATATACAATTTAGCCGAACTCACACTCACCAACTAACACAGAAAATATATCAAATTTTATTGGACCTTGTTCCATTATTAGTTAACTTTGTGCGGACAATTAAATGGAACGACATAGGCAAATAATTTACTTCAAGGACTACTTTCTAGATTTTTTCAACAAGCAGACCGAAAAAGTAAAAGAAAAAATTGACCATGTTCTGATTGTGGTGACAGTTGTTGACAGAATTCCTCAAAAGTTTTTTCAGCAATTAGAAGGGACGAATGGACTTTTTGAAATTAGAGTTGAATTTCAAAGTAACATTTATCGTATTTTCTGCTGTTTTGACGAAGGACAAGTTGTTGTATTGTTTAACGGGTTTCAGAAAAAATCTCAAAAGACACCTTCGGGAGAACTTGACAAAGCAGTGAAAATCATAAACGAGTATTTTGACGAAAAATTAAAACAGAAAAAAAATGAAAGCAAAAAATAACAAGAATAAAACTATTACAACTTTTGACGAACACCTTGACAATCGTTATGGAAAAGTAGGAACAGCTAAACGAACAAACTTTGAAATAAAAGCTAAAGCATTTGCAATTGGCGAAGTGATCAAAGAAGAAAGACGACTAGCCTCAATGACACAAGAGCAGTTAGCAGAAAAGACAGGAACGAAAAAAAGTTTTATTTCAAGAATTGAAAATGGACATAGCGATATCCAACTTTCGACGCTTTACAAACTCATTGAGTATGGACTTGGACGAAAAATCTCATTGACAATTCTATAAGAGAGGAAACCTCCTCACACCCTGACTTTAATAGCATGCGCCAGCGTAAATCCATCTGTAAGGTTCCCATTTATTGCTGCAAGTTCATCCGGTAAATCCTTTCCAAATACATTGTCCTTGGTATTGGAAGTATCTGCTTTACCTCTGGAAGCATAGGCTGAGCTAGCATATACCATAGTATTAATATCCTCAGGAAATGCTAACTGCGTTACGAGTAGTGACTTTCCAGCGGCGCTCATTACTTCGATATGGAGGTGTGGCGCTCTACCACTGTACCATCCTGGATATATTGATAGGAAAGATACTTTGCCATTCATATCCGTAGTTTGCCGCCCTCGAAGAAAATGTTGGCCAGAAGCACCACCATATTCTGAGTAAGTACCTTCTTTATCACAATGCCATATATCCACTTTAGCCCCTGCTAAGGCTGCACAATTAGCTGTAGTATTTTGAATGGTAAGGTTGATTAAAAAAGCTGCTCCGGTGCGATCAGATTTGATATTGGCCATGACCATTTCCCTGGGGGTTCTATTTGGAAACGGCCCTTTAGTCTCTGTCGGAGAAGTTACGCAAGCATCGGCATTGGACCTGCCTTCCGCATCTTGGCTGCAAGCATAGATGACAGGGACTGCGACGATAGAGCCTAAGCCGAATATTCCTTTTTTTAAAAAATCTTTACGGCGCATAATTTTATATTTTGTCTAAAGATAAGATAAGGCCTATCATTCACAATCCCTGATCATCGAAATCAACAGCCCTCTCTCAGTGCTTTCAATTCATCTTTGGTATTAATGGTCACTGTGGTCCCATTAGATTTTTTTACTTGAATTGGGAATACCAATTGTAATTGATGTTCAATACCATGTTTTTTGCCATGGCCTTGTCCTTTTTTTCGCTCTCCTTGGCATTGAGTTTTCAATTCTTCTTTGCTATTGATGGTGATGATGGTACCATCTGCCTTCTTTAATTTTATTGGAAATACCAATGAAAAGCACAAGGTGTCATGTTTGGGAAACCCCTTATGACCCATAGAGTCCCTGTGATGTAATGAATCCAGATGAGATTTTTTGCAAGCCTTTCTCAGATCATACAATTCTTCCTTAGTTTCTACAGCGATGACGGATCCATCCTCTGCAATCACATGGATAGGAAATACAAACTCGGGATGATTCTTTTTATGACCATCCTTATGGTTTTCGTGCCATTTGTGCAGGGCTTTTTTTAACGAATCCTGACTCACTACAGTAATGGTGGTACCGTCTGCAAGTTTGATGGTTACAGGAAAGACAAGATCATAGCACCCATGTCGGCCCAGATTTCCTCTTTGTTCTAAAGCGAACAAAGACTGATCCGCTAAGGCGTCTAAGGTAGTAGAGGAAGAGATATCATCCTTGGTACAAGCTTCAAAACTGAGCAAGGAAATCATGGCCAATGCAGCCATACCGAAAAATTTAATTAATTGCTTATTCATGGTTAAAATGTTTTTAAGTAATGTTCTATTCAATAGATAATGAATTTAAGTTGTATATCGATATGGTACAACATGAACTGATAGGTTGCACTACAAATTGTTTAAGAGTGTGTTAAAGTATCATAAGGAATTCAAATTATATTGAATGCCAAGCTGAATACCAAAGGAATGAGTCTCTATGCGAACATCACGATTGCGATCCCTGTGATTAAGAGGTAGATACAGGCTAGGGCTAAAGTATAGTTGCATAGACTTCGAATGTTTATATTGCAGTGCAGCGCCTAGCAGTCCATTGAATACTACTGGATTGGATTGATTAAATTTTACAACCGGATGTTCAGATCTCAATTTCAATAATGCATGTTCCAACGTTATCCTGGGTTGTTCAAATTTTTTAAGAATTAAAAAATCCGCATTTAATCCTCCATTAAATTGAGCAGACCAGGTGCCGCGACCCCATTGATAGCCAATTGTCAATGGAATACTTAAATAATACAGTTCACTTTTATTCCTGATATTTACTTTGATCAACTCATTTTCACTAAGCATGGATCGTGTATCCACTTGTTCAGATCGCACCTCGATGGAAGATGTGCCTCCTGCGCTATTTAATTTTAAATCCCAATCATACTGGAATGGTTTATTACCTGGTTTAGGACGGCGTTCCCTAAATACAAGGACTTGATTTAATTCATTGAGCAAATCATAATGCTTAAGACCCATTCCTGATTGAATTCTCCATTGATGGTCGAGAGAATTTTCCACGCGAATGCCGGCTTGCCAGGAATAAGTTGATCGAAAAGCGCTTCTAATGGGATGAAGGGTAGGTAGACTTCTTTTTATAGATTCAATATGTCCTGATTCAGATAATAAACCTACATAACTTCCAATAGATAAAGTACGGTGTCGTGGTAATAGTACCTCCTCAGCCATTGGATTTATTCTAGGTAATGCCAACGCATTAAGTTTTTGTTCAGCAAAAACTTCTGTGAGTCTTAATGGGGTTAATGTTACAACATTGAATAATTTCAATGTTGATCTTTCTTTTACTTCTGATGCAATATTTGAAGTCGGCATTTCACTTTCTATATTCAAAGCTGAGTTTTCATTACGATCGGCAAACTGTTGCTTAGCCTCCGAGCTAAGTTGATTCGGGGTAGGTACTACTGAATAAGTATTAGGCTGACTAACATAAATAGAAGTTGTATTAGATATTTCTTTTTTATTGCTCGCTCTATAATCTGGCACAGTGACTTTCCTTTGTAAAATATTGATCTTACTTTCGATGACTTGCTTTTTTTGAATTAGATGTACCGACTCGTCATTTGTGGATACTCGATTTATTTTATTGTGAGTTGGATAAATAGTTTCATCTGGCCGAATAGGTTTTCTGGTATCTGATGAATTTAAATTTTCTTCAATCGCATCAGATTTTTTTTCCAGTGTATCCATATTGGCGTTGACTTTAGTGGAAGTGTTGGTCGATGCTTTTTCTTCTGAGGTATCGTCCTGTTCGGATTCAATATCGGTGATAATATGTTGTTGTTCTTTTTCCTGAGCTGCTGTGACTTCATTCAACTGTTGTCGCAAGGAGAGGTTGGTATAGATCAAGGCTATCATGACTAGACCTAACAAAGAGGCAGCTATAGCCCAATACCATTGTTTATTATACTTACTAGGCAATGGTATATGTTTATTTAAATCTTGATTGATACGGTCCCATACTTCATCACGAGGCATGGACTCCAACGAATCAAAAGATTCTTTTATGAATTTTTCTAAATGGTCGTCCTGTACATTTGGTTCCATACCTATTCGTTTACTTTTAATGTTTGTGCTAAGGCATTCCGTATAAATTCTTTGGCTCGGGATAATTGGGATTTGGAAGTCCCTATACTGATGCCTAACTGAATTCCTATTTGTTCATGACTATACCCTTCGATCACATAGAGGTTGAGCACGGTACGAAAGCCTACCGGCATATGCTGCATGGTGATCAACATCGAATGGATGAGCGATTCTTTATCAAACAAATCTTGTTCATTCCAGTCATCGGCTATTGAATTCATATGGTCCTCATGATGAATAAAAATATTTTTTGACTGTTTTCGAATGTACTGCAAAGCTGTATTCAATATGACCTTCCGCACCCAGCCTTCCACAGGTCCACTACCATTATATTGTGGGAAGTCTTTAAACACAGTGATAAAGCCATCATGCAGGATATCTTCCGCATCTTCACGAGTCCTTGCATAACGTATGCACATACCAAACATCTTAGCCTTCAATTGATCATACAACTGATGCTGTGCCGCCCGATAGCCAGTGCGACATCCTTCTATAATGAGTTG
>JAYSTG010000584.1:0-7452 GCA_043719965.1 Saprospiraceae bacterium
GCCTTTTTCTTCAAACAATGGGGTGGCACGAATAAAAAGAAAACCGGTAGGATATTGGAAGGAAAGACCTGGGATGAAATGCCGGCAAAATTTATTTGAAAATTATTTAAAACATCAAAATTTAACCACTTATGGAAAAAACCGAAACCGAAACTCCTGAATTTCATCTTGGTATAACCATGGCTGGAGCTGTATCCGCTGGCAGTTATACCGCAGGTGTAATGGACTACTTTTTTGAAATAATGGATTTATGGGAAAATGCAAAAAATGGCAAATTACCTGAAGGCTGGGATAAAGACATCCTCAATTTTATTCCACAACACAAAGTAATTCTGGATGTCATGGGAGGGACATCAGCTGGTGGTATGACGACTATGATGAGTGCCATTTATGCACTTAATGGCAAAATCAACCCAGTAATAACTCCAGACGATAAATATACTAAAAAAAACAACTTGTTTTACGACAGTTGGGTTCTAATGGGTCAAGAAAACTATGCAGAAAATTACTCCTTGTTTGAACAAACATTAGCTACAAGTGATCTTGAACAAAGTGGAAAAGTGCAATCGTTACTTAATTCTGATTTTATTGATAATATTTGTGATCGTATTTTTGATGATGATATAGAGCAAAAATATCGGCCAAGTTATATTTCTGAGGAGTTAGAAATTATAATCGCTAATACTTCTGTCAGAGGCATCCCATTGGCTGTTGATTTTAGTACCCAAGGCTATAAAGGTCATGAAAATCCGATGCATGCTACCTTTAATCACTTTATTACCTCACACTTTAAACTAAATTTTACAGATAAAGACAAAGATAAATATTTGCGATTCGATCCTTTTGGACCAGATGTAAAAGCCCTAAAATTAGTGACGAAAGCCACTGGGGCATTCCCCATAGGACTTAAATTTAGAGAATTTTATGACTATGAATTGAATGTTAAATATTTAAAAAATAACGCTAAAAAATTTATAACACATAAAGAAAATGTGAAATCGGAAGACCTTAAGTGGCCTCAGGATTTCGAGGATACTTTTGACTTCGTTTCTATTGATGGAGGAGCTGTAAATAATGAACCATACGGTGAAGTATTAAGTGTATTAAGAAGGAAAGAGAATAAGGAGTCGAAGCATTTCAATTACGCTTTAATAATGATTGATCCTTTTCCCGATGAAAATAAATTACCTGAATTTAAAAAACCAAATGATGTATTCGATATAATTCCTTCAATCATTGACACCCTGTGGCAACAATCTAAAGTAAAAAAATCTGAAATGTTGGATGCCATTTCAGATAACTACTATAGAGGTGTAATTTACCCTAAAAGATGGAAAAATGTATCAGGAAGATTTATATCTGAAGAATATCCAATAGCTTGTAGTGGCTTAATGGCCTTTAGTGGATTTTTTGATTTTGCCTTCCGACAACATGATTATTTTTTAGGGCGAAACAATGCAAGAAATTTTTTTAGGGCATATTTTAATATTGAATATAATGAAGAGGATCCTAATCCTATTCATAAAAGCTGGTCAAAAGAAATGATAGAAAAATTTCAAATTCCGGATAAGGATGGCAAAAATACAGAAAAAGTAGACAATCGAATTTTTCTTCCTATTATTCCGGATTTGAATCACTTAAAAGAAATATTGGCTGATAAAACCGACGGACGCTTTAATCGTACCATTGAAAAATGGCCTCAATTTGATCCGGAATGCTTATTCAACCTCAAGTCTAAAATGGAGCGTAGAATTGAAAAAATATTGGATCTCTCTTTTCATAAATTGACTAAAAACAACTCCACTTCTGAAGTTCCTGAAGTGGAGGTAATGATTTTAAAACACTATCCTGTTAATAAAATCTTTGACCTATTTACGAAAATGGCCATCTACATACTTTTTAGGGTCACAAAAAAACCAATCACAAGAAGATTAACTAAATCAGCAATTGAGTTTATTCTAAAGGATTTAGCAACGATGGGGCTTTTGAAGAAGTCAAATAATTAATTAAGATTAAGAATACTGAAAACACTGCACCTAAATTTGCAGAATACGTAGCTTTACTTGATTTGAATTCGGAAAATAACTATAACTAACTGTAAATCAATAATATATTACTTTTATTATCCACCTAAAACAACTATCGGTATATATTTATAAATAGTCCACATCTTGCCTAACTGGGAAAATAACATGTCATATAAACAGCTGATAATCAACGAGTCTTTGCTTAACTAAGAAAACGACATATTTAAAAATAACACATATGACCATGAAATCTCAGAACCAACATCATTTCGTCCATTTATATCGATCTGGACTCTCCACCAAGGCAGTACCATCACCGTACCAAAGCTGTTCGTTTTGCAATATATAATATGAAGGATCAGCAAAATATAGATCTATTGCCAAAAGATTGGAAATGGGAAAAGCTTGATAATGCTTTAGACTTCGTAATTGGAGGAGATTGGGGCAAGGATGAAAATTTCGTAGATTCAAATTATGGAACTGCATATTGCATTAGAGGTTCTGAAATAAAAAATTGGGAAGAAGATAAAGGGAGAACGGCTTCATTACGGAAAATAAAACTTTCCAATATTGAAAAAAGAAAATTAATTGAAGGAGATATATTAGTTGAAATTTCAGGAGGTGGCCCCGAACAGCCTGTTGGAAGAACTGTTTTGATTGATAAAACAGTTTTAAGTTATAAGCCTGAAATACCCAAAATCTGTACAAACTTTTTAAGATTAATAAGACCAAAAGATTATGTTGAAGGGAAGTTTTTAAATTTTTATCTCAAACTCTTTTACTATTCTGGTGAAATTGTGAAATATCAAGGAGGTAGCAATAATCTTAGGAATTTAAAGTTTCCAGATTATGTGAAAATTAACTTCCCACTTCCACCCCTCCCCACCCAACACCGCATCGTCTCAAAAATAGAAGAACTCTTTAGTGAGCTCGACAAAAGCATAGAAAACCTCCGCCTGGCCCAACAACAACTAAAAACGTATCGGCAGTCGGTGTTGAAATGGGCCTTTGAGGGGAGATTGACTAACGAGAAGGTTATGGAGGGGGAGTTGCCAAAAGGATGGAAGAAAGTTCTGTTAAAAGATGCCTGCAAAATTGTTGGAGGAGTAACAAAGGGAAAAGATTTCAAAGGGAAAGAAACCATTCATTTGCCATACTTACGTGTTGCTAATGTTCAAGATGGCTACCTTGATTTAGAAGAAATTAAAACGATTGAAGTATTACCTTCGGATAAAGAAAAATACAAACTTCTATTTGGTGATATTTTATATACTGAGGGTGGCGATAAAGACAAACTTGGGAGAGGGACAATTTGGAGAAATGAAATCGACGAATGTATACATCAAAATCACATCTTCAAAGCAAGACCATTTTCCAAAGAAGTTGATTCAAAATTTATAGCTTACTTTTCACAAACCAGGGTTGCAAAGAATTACTTTTTTAAGCACGGTAAGCAAACAACAAACCTTGCTTCTATAAATCTTACAATCTTATCAAATCTTGCAGTGCCTCTTTGTACAATCGAAGAACAACGCAACATCGTCCAAGCCATCGAGAGCCGATTCAGTGTTGCCGATAAGATGGAAGAAAATATCTCTCAAAGCCTGCAACAGGCAGAGGCATTGAGGCAGAGTATTTTAAAAAAGGCTTTTGAGGGAAGGTTGCTGTAACAAAATGACAATGCTTTTAATTTGAATACATGGATGAGAAAAACGAAATAATCGTTTATATTGAGAAATTCGTAAAAAGGTCGAAATACGTACTTTTTGATTTCGTTGATTCTAATGAATTTATTTCTTTTAATTCTATTACTAGTTTCAATTATGACTGGGAAGATAAGCCAACAATGATTGAACTAATAAATTATTCACAGGGAAACCTAATAGAGGGCACTATGTATAGTTTATCGATTAAGGCTATAGGTCAAATTTTTGAAAGAATTGAAAGAGTAGAAGATTCTTTAGTCATTGGATTTAGACTCGATATATTTGAAGATGATTTTATATTGTTTGGCAAATCTATATCATTCAATCAGCTTGAAAGATCTGTTAGAAATATGGATGACACAAACAATTCTTTACTTCCTGACATTGGATTAAAATTACCTCCAACTGAAAAAGTGATTGTTAGGAATATTGGTCAGGGAAGCTGGAATGAGTTAATATTTGAGAATAACATCTTTCTTGCATTTGATTTCGGAACAATTTATACAACAAAAAAAAATCAAATATTTCGATTAATTGGCAATAGAGATATTGAATATCAAAAAAGCAATCCCGTTTTTATTTTGTCTCATTGGGATGTTGACCACTATCACTTTATTTTAGGTTTTCAAGATAATACCATCAAATCAGTTAGTGGCTTTATCTATAGATCTTCTATCCCAAACTTAACAGCTAGAAAGGCTTTGGGACGGTTTCGAAAACTGAATAATAATGCATTAATCCCATTAGCGGCAATATCTCCATCACTGAATAGGAATAGCATATTTATTCAAAAACAAGAAATGTTTTGTAACAGCGAAATCTTATTTTTTAATGCTTCACAAAACAGGTCTAGAAACAAATCAGGTATTGGTTTGGCATTAAGAAAGAAAAAATCAAGTGTTGTTTTTTCCGGGGATTATGATTATTCACAAATCTCTTCATTTATTTTACCCTTATTAAATTATGAATGTAATCATTATCTCATAGTTCCACACCATGGGGGTAACGCTGGAAAATTTGAATATAAAAATCCTGCCAAAAACAAACTTAAGTCTTCAATTATTTCAGTTGGAAAAAATCCATATTATCCTAAGCATCCCTTTCAAAAAAATATAGATCAACTCCATAAAATTGGATTTAAAGTACTCAGGACAGATATTAAAAATGCTGATATAATAATAAATTTATAATTAAGTACTTAGAATGAATATTACAAACTCGCCTTCATCCATCGTCTCCAAAGTCTGGGCTTTCTGCAATACGCTACGCGATGATGGCGTAGGTTATGGAGATTATTTGGAGCAGTTGACTTACTTGCTATTCCTCAAAATGGCGGATGAATACAGCAGGCCTCCGCACAACCGCAAGATGCCTATCCCCGCTAAATACAATTGGCAGACGCTAACCAACAAAAGCGGCGATGACCTGGAAGTACATTATAATAATTTACTCAGGGAGCTAGGTAAAGAAAAAGGTATCCTGGGTCAGATATTTACCAAAAGCCAGAATAAAATCACTGACCCTGCCAAGTTATATAAACTCATCGCTCTGATCAATGCCGAGCAATGGGTACTCATGGGCGTCAAGGATAAAGGAGATATCTACGAAGGCCTGTTGGAGAAAAATGCAGAAGATACCAAGAGTGGAGCCGGTCAGTATTTTACGCCGAGGGCCCTGATCAAAGCAATGGTAGAATGCTTGAGACCGGAACCCATGAAGACCATTGCCGATCCTGCTTGTGGTACGGGTGGTTTCTTTTTAGCCGCTTATGATTGGATCACCGAGCATCATGACCTTGATAAATCCCAAAAGCAATTTCTCAAACACAAAACCTTTAATGGCAATGAAATAGTAGCGGGTACTCGTCGCCTGGCCTTGATGAATTTATTTCTGCATAATATAGGAGATATCGATAGTGAAAATATTTTTATTTCACCCAACGACTCTTTGATTGCAGCTTCTGAGACCCGGTATGATTATGTACTAGCCAATCCACCTTTTGGTAAAAAAAGCAGTATGACCTTCACCAATGAAGAAGGTGAACAGGAAAAAGAAGACCTCACGTACAATCGCCAGGACTTTTGGGTCACCACCAGCAATAAACAACTCAATTTTGTACAACATATCAAGTCCATGCTCAAGACGACTGGACTTGCGGCGGTAGTGCTACCGGACAATGTATTGTTTGAAGGTGGAGCTGGAGAAACGGTTCGTAAAAAACTTATGGAGACTACGGATCTTCATACGATCCTTCGATTACCTACGGGCATCTTTTATGCCAATGGGGTAAAAGCCAATGTACTGTTCTTCGATGGCAAGCCCAGCAGTAAAGACCCATGGACCAAAGAAATCTGGGTCTATGATTACAGAACCAATATTCACCATACCTTAAAAAAGAATCCATTAAAGCTGGATGACTTGAAGGCCTTCATCATCTGCTATAATCCCAAAAATCGGCACAAAAGGAAAGAAACCTGGAGTGCAGACAACCCGGAAGGACGATGGCGAAAGTTCAGGTATGATGATATCACGGCACGAGATAAAACCTCTCTGGATATCACCTGGCTCAAAGATCAGTCGCTGGCTGATCTCGATAATCTGCCTGATCCGGATGTATTGGCCTTAGAAATTGTAGAAAACCTGGAGGCAGGGCTTGAGAGTTTTAAATCTATCATTGCATCATTAAATACTAAAAGTTAACAAGCAAAAAAGACATTTTTTCTCTGACTGGCTCAGCTTTTAACATAGGATAAATTTATTTTCCTTAAGTGTTGTGTTTTTGATTTTCATAGAATTTTGATTTAATAAAAAGTATTTAAATGGCACTTTTCGAAGGCTAAAATTTCAGTGCTATTTAGCATTATCTTTCCTCCACCAAAATCCAGATTATGAAAATCTATTTGCTTGCTTTGTCCGTCCTTCTTATTTCAAATCTATACGCCCAGGAGACCCGACTGTTGCGATATCCCGACATCCATGGCGACAAAATTGTATTCGCCTATGCCAATGATCTTTGGACCGTAGCTAAATCCGGGGGGATCGCCACCAGGCTTACCAGTGCTCCGGGCATTGAATCCAGCCCCTCATTTTCTGACGATGGCAAGACCATAGCATTCACCGCACAATATCAGGGTAATTTAGATGTTTATACGATTCCTACGGAAGGTGGCGAGTCAGCTCGCCTGACCTGGCACCCATCTGCAGACCTTGTATGTGGCTGGAGTCCGGATCAAAAAGTAGTCTTTGCGTCCGATAGAGAAAGCCCCCCAGGTGGAAATATCAAACTTTGGAAGATTGGTGAGCGAGAAGGCCTGCCAACTTCATTGCCTATGCCTAAATCGTATCAGGGATCATTTTCGCCGGATGGAAAAAAATATGTCTACGAACAAAACATCAGATGGGATACGGAGTGGCGTAACTATCGTGGTGGCCAGAACAAACCCCTCTGGATCCTGGATTTGACTACTTATTCATTGATGACTATTCCTATGACCAATAGCCATGACAGGCAGCCTGGGTGGGTTGGTGAAAAGATATATTTTTTATCGGATCGGGACTATGCAATGAACCTCTACAGCTATGACCTAAAAAGTGCCACCATTGAGCAACTCACTTTTTATGTAGATTTTGACATCAAATATCTCGCCGGTGATGCGTCGTCCTTGATTTTTGAATATGGCGGTGATCTTTATACCTATGACATAGCTCGTAAAACACAA
>JAYSTG010000585.1:0-7433 GCA_043719965.1 Saprospiraceae bacterium
CCATTATAAACGGTATAAACAGGTTTATTATAAACACTGGACCAAAAGTTTGCAATTCCGGAAGTCACTGCCGTGATTGAATCCATGTTGCCTATCAATGAAGTAATCCACTTTTTTTTATAATTGGAGTCTTCTTTGGTCCACCAGAGTACATCTCTAAAATCGCCAATCCATTTTAGAGAAGGATTTTGGGCTTTAAGTTTAGAAGCAATAAAATGATCAGTAATAGGTCTATAAGACGAGTAGATAATACTGATATTATGTTTTTTAATGATTTGGACACCTCGTTTTAAAGCAGCTAAATAGTAAAAGCCTCCTCCTTCTCCGATGAATAAGTTGTAAGGAAAATTTAGCAAGAGTTTATACCCCCAGTTGATTAATCTTCCAGGCTTTATTAATTGGGAGGTTATACCATCGTGGATACCTAGCGTACTTAATACCGTTCTATAATCCCAAGCATTTACGATATGGTATTGTATATTGGGGTGCTGAATATATTGTACATTTTCTGAATTGGATTTTCTCAATACATGTACTTCATATCCCAGTTCAGCTAAAAGTGAACTTAAATAATAATTGCGTGTAGCCGTTAAGGTATGCGGATGATGATAATACGATATAAAAAGAATGGATTTTTTCAAAGTGAAGTGCTAATAATACGCGAGTATAATGACATATATTGGTTTGCTACGATTGGGTAATCAAATTGAGATTTCAAATTATTTCTTTTTTCATATGAAATAGATTCATTTTCTTTTTGCTTCATCTTTTCATAAATAAAACTAGCTGTTGAATTTAGTGGCAATAGCTCCAATTCAATTAATTCGGAAATACTTTCCAAGCCCTGATTGTTTAGGGAAATTACAGGAACTTGGCAAGCCAACGCTTCTAAGGCAACGACTCCAAATGTTTCGGATTTGCTCATTAGTAAAAGATAACGAGCAGATTGGAGCAGCGGCAACCAATAATTGGAAGAAACTTCCCCATGAAAGTATATTTTATTCTTGCAGTGTAGATGTGAAGCAAGTTGTTCCAGCGATTGTTTCTGGGGTCCATCACCGATGATATGTAGCTTAGATTCAGGGTGTTCCTTTGACCATAAATCAAAAGCGAGCATTCCTAGGCCTACTTGTTTGTTTTTATTTAATAAATTGATCATAATAATATCCTCAGTGGAAGTGCCAGGTACGAAATAATTGAAGTCAATGGTATTGGGGATAACTTGAACAAACTGCGTAGTAATATTGTAAAGCTCCTTACTTAAAGCTTTGCTGACGGCTGTAGTCGCTGAAGCATGAGCCACCATTTTGTGAATTAGGTAATTTACTATGAAGTTGGTTTTTCGTTGCAAAATATTTGAACCATGCTCTGTGTATATAAATGGGATCCCAAATTTGGACTTAAGTAAATTTGCAATCGGTAGCACTGCATAACCATGAACGTGGATTAGATCAGGAATTTGATGTCGTAATATATAATCTCTAAAAGTACGTAGATAAGCTTGAAGAGAGGTAGAATTCCAAATCGGGTAAAGATTTCCTCTTTTCTGGCACGGACTATGCCAAATTTCTATTCCTTGAGTTAGATTAGATTGAAGTGGTAGTGTTGCATGGGATTGAAATAAGATATTTATTTTCAATCCTTGATTGGATAGAGCTAAGGCCAGATCTTTAATAGCCTTGCCTGCAGTAGGAAGAGCAGGAGTCTCAAACCAGGAAGGTATAAATAGTACATGCATGTAAGTTTCTGCAAAATTATCTTATTCACGTATTAATCAGGTACGATATTATTGGGCCTATTGGGCACAGAAACAATTTTAGCTTGACTAGATTTAATATGTTGTTCTTGATTTTTGGGATATATCAACAATGCCTTACCGCTATCGACTATTATCATATCATCCAGCCCTCGTAGTATGGCTTTTTTACCTTTGGGTAAAATGACTAGATTATTGTTGGAGTCTTCTAAAATAGCACCTCCTTCGATAGTAGCATTGTTGGCATCATCCTTCGAAGCTACTTCAAAAATCGAGGACCATATACCGAGGTCAGACCAATCAAACTTGGCAGGGAGAGTATACACACAACTCGATTTTTCCATGATGGCAAAATCAACTGAAATATTTTCAGTAGTAGGGTAGTGCGAAGCAAGAAACGCTGCTTCATCTTTGGTATTGTAGTATGGCAAACCTTTGGCTAGAATTTCATATATTGAAGCAGCGTAAGATTTGAATTCTTGTTCGATGGTCTTTACATGCCAGGCAAACATACCAGCATTCCATAAATATTTTCCAGAAGCTAGGTAGAGGTTAGCAGTATCCAGGTTTGGTTTTTCTACGAATTGATACACAGGTTTAATAGTGCCTGCTTCTGTTTCATCGAATTTAATATATCCATAACCAGTCTCGGGCCTTGAAGGTATAATTCCAATAGTTACAATAGATGGATGATTAGCGGCAAAATGCAAGGCAGTTAATACATTTGATTTAAAAGTGCCGGTATCTATTATTAATTGATCAGATGGTATGAATAAGCAGCAAGCATCAGGATCTGCTTTTTGAATTTTTAATGCTGCCAATAGAATACAAGGAGCCGTATTATTTCTGGTTGGCTCACAGATTATTTGATAATCTTGAATCCTAGGCAATTGGGTTTTAATAATATTTTTATATTTCTCGTTGGTTACGATATAGATATTCTTGAAGGGCAAAGCCCCATCCAATCGATCAACTGTCAATTGTAAAAATGTTTTACCTGTACCTAAGATGTCAAGAAATTGTTTTGGCTTTTCTTCAGTACTTAGCGGCCAGAATCTTGTTCCTGCACCTCCGGCCATGATGACAGCATAATTCATAGATTATTATTTTATTGCTATTAAAACCCGATAATATGGAAGGCTGTTTCAAAACAGGTCTTTTACTTCTTCGTATACTTTTCGTATCCCTTGATCCAGACCAATGGTGCTTTTCCATCCAAGAGCATTTATTTTAGATACATCCATTAATTTTCTTGGCGTTCCATCAGGTTTTGAAGGGTCAAATTTAATTTGACCTTTATAGCCTGTAATAGATGAAATCAGCAAAGCCAATTCCTTGATGGAAAGGTCTTGACCTCTACCTATATTGATATGGGTAGCGCTATTATAATAATGCATAAGATGAATACAAGCCTCAGCACAGTCATCCACGTGCATAAATTCACGATAAGGGGACCCAGAACCCCAGATGGTTACATTGGGATCATTTTGCTTCGTAGCTACTACAAATTTCCTAAGCAAAGCAGGTAATACGTGACTGGTTTGCAGATTATAATTGTCATTTGGACCATAAAGATTGGTTGGCATAGCAGATATGAAATTACAACCATATTGAGCGCGATAGGCATCACACATTTTTACACCAGCGATTTTAGCAATCGCATAAGGCTCATTGGTTTCTTCCAATGGACCTGTAAGTAGATATTCTTCTTTTAAAGGCTGTGAAGCGAGTTTAGGATAAATGCAAGTTGATCCTAGAAAAAGCAATTTTTCAACTTTAAATTCATAAGCAGCATGAATCACATGATTTTGAATCATGAGGTTTTCATATAGGAACTCAGCCCTGTAAGTACTATTAGCAACGATCCCACCAACTTTTGCTGCAGCCATAAATACAATCTCTGGACGATGCATTTCATAGAAAGCACGAACTGATCCTTGATCCAAGAGATTTAATTCCTGAGAAGTTTTATACACTAGATTTGTAAACCCCAAAGAATGAAGCTTTCTTACTATAGCACTTCCTACCATGCCCCGATGACCTGCAATATATATTTTTGAATTTAAGTTCATAGGTATATTAATTCGATAATCTATTCAAATTCATTTCTAACCTTATATCCTGCATTTTTAAGAACTTGATTCCTACTAAATAAATCTAAATCAGCGACCACCATTTCTTTGCATAACATTTCTACTGTATATTTTGGTTTCCATTTCAATAGTTTCATCGCTTTTGAAGCATCGCCGATTAATAATTCTACTTCTGTAGGCCTATAATAAGTAGGATCTACTTTTACCACCACCTTGCCCTTTTCTATTTGAAATGATGGGTTACTGCAATTAACAATAAAGCCAACTTCTTTTTTCCCTTTTCCTTTAAACTGAAGCGCTATACCTGCTTCTGCAAAGGCCATTCTTACAAATTCACGTACACTGGTAGTGACGCCCGTGGCAATGACCCAATCTTCAGCTTTTTTGTATTGTAATATTTTCCACATCAATTCCACATAATCTTTAGCATGGCCCCAATCTCGCTGAGCATCGAGATTGCCTAGAAATAATACATCTTGTAAATTCAAAGCAATTTTAGCAACTGCTCTGGTAATTTTGCGAGTAACGAATGTCTCTCCTCGCAATGGGCTTTCATGATTAAATAAAATCCCGTTACTGGCGAAGATGCCATAAGCTTCTCTATAATTAACGGTTATCCAATATGCATATAATTTGGCGACGGCATAAGGTGACCTTGGATAGAAGGGAGTTTTTTCAGTTTGTGGCACTTCCTGTACTAATCCATATAATTCTGAGGTCGAGGCTTGATATACTTTAGTTTTCTTTTCAAGACCAAGTATTCGAATCGCTTCAAGGACCCTTAATGTACCTATGCCATCGACATCCGCTGAATATTCAGGCTCTTCAAAACTAACTTGAACATGGCTCATAGCTCCAAGATTATATAGCTCATCGGGTTGAACTTGCTGAATGATTCTGATGATATTAGTACTATCAGATAGATCACCATAGTGTAGTATAAATCGTTTGTTATCTACATGGGGGTCTTGATAGATGTCATCTATACGTGCTGTATTGAATAAAGAGGTCCTTCTTTTAATACCATGCACTATATATCCTTTATTTAATAAAAAGTGAGAAAGGTAGGCGCCATCTTGTCCAGTGACTCCAGTGATCAAGGCTATCTTAAACATACGAATTGGTTTGATTCATTTACTTGTTACGAGTCTTAAAGGTATTGAACTATTTTATTAAATGGCTTTCTCCATAATGTTAAAATATTTGGGTTTAATCCATTGATGGCCCAGGCCTTCCGGTCTTCTTGATTTGCTATCCATCTTTTTCTCCATGAATTATTACTGTGACCTCCAGTGCGCATGTTGACCATGACTTCGGGAAGATAAGTACAAGAGAGTTGATATTTATAAAGCATGCGCAACATCAGTTCATAATCTGCAGAAATCGAAAAATCAGAATTATATAGACCGTATTTTTTATAGTATTCTTTTCGAAGGAAGAAGGTAGGATGCGGAGGCATCCATCCTTTTAAAAACAGATCTTTATGATATTCCGATGAGCGCCATTGCCTGATAATCTTATTTTGCTTATTTATATAATTTAAATCGCCAAAAGCTGAATCGATGGGAAGAGTATTAAATGCTTGCACTATTTTATGTATAATATTAGGCTTAGTATAGTGATCGTCTGAGTTTAATATGCCTATGATATCTCCAGTAGCCAGTTCAATCCCTTTATTCATGGCATCATAAATACCATGATCGGATTCACTGATCGTTTTAGCAACGTGTGAATATTTGGAAATGATTTTGACTGTATCATCTGTAGAGCCACCATCTATTATCAAGTGTTCAATGTCAGGATAAGTCTGGTTTTTAATACTTTCCAATGTTTCTTGAATAGTACCCGCGCTATTAAAACATGGACTGATGATAGAAATTTTCAAATCTTAATCATGATTTAAAGAATGAATCGTTCTCTAGTGACCATAGCAGGATTGCCCTGGTAGATTTTATTTTCATCGAGATTAGCAGTAGCAACTGAATTTACGGTTAGAATAGAATTTTTTTTACAGGTTACTCCTGGGCAGACTATGGCATGAGCGCCAATCCATACACCTTGCTCCAATGAAATAGAGGATACCATGAGATCAAATGACTTTTTCTTGTAATTATGATTGCCCGTAAGTAACATGGCACCTTGAGAAATGACTACGTGGTCTTCAATATTCACCGGACCTAAATTATCGATCCATACCTTTTCTCCGATCCATACATTTGAGGCAATAGTAAGTTTCCAAGGGTATTTTATATTCACACAGGGTTTAATGATCACGTTTGGACCGATCAAAGCGCCGAACCACTTCAGAATTATTATTTTTAATTTTAAGAATGGGAAAAGACTAGATTTAAAAAAAAACACATTGGTGTAATACCAAAGCACTTGTTTTATTTTGGAAGCACCAATAGATGATTTGAATGACTCATTGTTGTATGAAGTGAGGTCTATCATGAAAACATAAGTTTATACGTTTCTCGGATTTGTTCAATATTTAATTTTGATTTTATATAAGACTTAGCTGAATTGCTATATTTATCAAATTGATTTTGATCCCAATCTGTAACGATCTGAACCTTTTCTGCCCATGAATCAATTGAAGATAAGGGCAGGTCCCAGCCGGCTTGGAACTGTTCTAAATTTCTCCAAGGAGTCTGATTACTAATCAGGACGGGGCGGGCTTGTTGGAGACATTCTACTATGGCATGACCATAGTTTTCACCTTGCGATGGTAGGATCAGTGCATGTGATTTATTAATATAATGAATCACTTCTGCGGAAGAGATCTCTTTAGTGAAAATAACTTGAATTCGCGAAGGTAAAAAATCTACAAGGTTTTGACATTTTTCCAAATAGGGCCTATTTTCCCAAGCTCCGATGACATGTAATAAAATAGATCCACGTATCAAATGAAGAAACTCTAAAATAAAATGTAAATTTTTAATTGGGTGTATTCTTCCTATAAAAATTAGATTCGCAACTCCCTTTTCTTTAAGGATAGGTGATGCACCGACTTCAGCAGACCCTGGAAAATTATCTGCAATGAAATAATTTACGTTTCCTAATAATTTTAACAGTTCAATTTTTTCAATATCGTTGGTAGCATGGAAAAAAACGTTTTTAGGGATACCCACCCACTTTATGAGGTTTATAAAAATATTCTTTTTTGTTTTTTTTATTTCCAATGCACTGGGTTTCACCATGCCACGACATGCAATTATGACTTTTTTTCTACCAAATAGTTGATTGACATGAATTGGAACTTGAGTGTATTGAAACGAAAAAAAACTATTTAAATAAATTAAATCAGGGTTTATTGTTTGAAGCAAATCTTTAAACAATTTGTAACTGTAACCTAGTTTTGAGTTATAATAAATCTGCACTCTTTCTTCTTCTGTAATCCATTGATCATAATAGGAAATATTTAGTTTTTCTCGAGATCCAAGGTCATAGGCCCCGGTGACTACAAAAAATTTAAAATCACTTTTTAAATTATTTACCAGGTCATAACAGGATTTTACTGGACCACCAGCTTTTAAAGCAGGTAAATACCATTGTGTGAAAATTAAAATTTTATTCAAAGGGTT
>JAYSTG010000586.1:0-2788 GCA_043719965.1 Saprospiraceae bacterium
TGCGCAAAAGGTCACTGTTTCAGAAGAGATCCTATTGAGAAATGATCTTTCCTATGACCTGGTAGGTAAGATCGATAGTCATGTAGTACTGTTCCGCGATCGTGGAAATAAGTATGAAGTGCGCATCTTTGATCAGAACCTCAAAGTAAAAGAAGAAAAAGAAATCAACCTGGCGGATAGATCCTGTACTATTTTAGCCACCCTGCCTCAAACGAATTCATTTGTAGTTTTTTATGGTTTTCGTCACCGAGGGAAATATTTTATTCAAGGCGATCAATTTGATGCCAATTGCAATATTATTTTAGCTGATACGATCAAGATATTTAGTGATATCCTACTTAATCCCAATGTAAAGTTTGCAAGATCAGAGGATCGAACTAAAATATTGTTTTTTACTATGGAAGAAGAAAGCGAGATGCAGGTCATCCTTTATGATATAATGGAGCGTAATACCATATATGATCGAAAGATCATCATCAAAGATACCGATCTTAGGGATGATTTCAGAACCATGTTGGTCACCAATGAAGGCGAAATAGTTGTAATATTTGAAAAAAACAATTTTAGAACCAGAAAAGACAGGCATGTACTGGAGGCGCATCAATTTTTTCCCAATGGTAAACCTACACAGACCTACACCATCCCGATGTTTAGATTTGTAAGTTTTCACAATAAGTTTGTTTATGACAATGTCAATAAGCAGCTCATTGGTGGTGGAGTATATACTGAAAAAAATCTCAGCAAAGCAGAAGGGGTGTACTATATAAAGCATGGTTTGAAACCCGGCGCTGACGAGCGACTATCCACCTATCCTTTTGAGACCCGATTTGACGAAGAGATTACTCGGAGAGCAAAAGATAAAAACGAATTCAGCCAACTCGAAGTCAGTGATATTGCCTTGCGAGAAGATGGAGGAGCATTATTGATCATGGAGATCAAAAAAGAGTACGAACGCAGAGTGAGCTACGGATCAGGCCCGCGGTCCATTGGCAACCCCAATTCATATAGATCCTCCTTATTGGTAGATTACTATTATGAAGATATGGCTTTGTTTTCTGTCACCCATGATGGCGCCATGGCTTGGGCCGATGTATTACATAAAAAACAATACTCTCACGATGACGATGGAGTATATTCATCTTTCTTTTTATTTAAAAATCCATCCAAGCTACGATTGGTGTATAATGATGAAATCAGTACTGAGAATACCGTAAGTGAGTATGTCGTGCAGCGTGATGGTCAGTATCATCGCAAAAGTGTGCTCAGCACTGAATATGTGCGGCTTCAACTTCGATTCAGAGATGCGGTACAGATTTCTTCCACCGCTTTCGTGGTGCCCTCCCAGCGAAGCACGAGATTGAATCTAGTGAAAGTGGAGTATCAATAATTATTTATTTATCAATTTACCCTGTAGCGGCGTCCCGAGATTTCGGGATTAGTCGCTGTAATATCGGGACTGTATTCTTTGTCACTTTACTTTTTAATTTGCAAGGTACCGAATATTGGTATTCGTGTCGATTATTATCTTGTTTTTTAAATCTTACAATAACGTTTTCGTGCAAGTTTGCAGGCACTCTGTTTAAGATGATTTATAATAATATCTGTTGACATTATTTACTCAACAATCTTATTTTGTCTGTTACGGTTTTATTTAATTTAGCTTTTTGTTCTTCAGGCAAAAAACTGTTTTCAATCCACCACTGTGCTGATTTCAATTTTTCTGAAAACGAATGAAAACTGTTTTCAACTTGCTTTTCTGTTATGGAAAGATTAACTGCTAAAGCCACAAAATCTTTTTTTGTTATTTTATTTTTCCTTCCATTAAGCGTTAATGCCATTTGTTCTGTTTCGTTTTTTATTACCAGCATGGTACTTACCAAATCATAGGAAGGGCTTAAAGAGAATTGTCCCACTTGTTTCTCAAACATGGAAAAATTTTTCAAGTGCATATCTGCATTGCCGATTATGAAACTGAATACTACCCGTTCAAAATAATGTAAAGTGTCCAGTCCGAATTGGGTAGAGTATTGCTTAATGATTTTGCCTGTTTTTTCGTAACTGCCTCTGTACTTATATTCAGTCAATGTTTCAGAAAGTTGACACAAATCTTCACAAGACAATTTGTTTTCATTTTTTCTGTCAAACCGTTGAGTAATGTATGCTAATGCTCCTCCTGGCAATCTAATTAGACCATGCGATGCTGTTTCAATTCCAAATGTTTCAGCAAGGTGCATGCATAAATCTTCATTTTCAGGTAACGATTGATAGGCTTCACTTTGCGGTTTTATGATATAATTGCTCTTTTTATCAACAACTGTGAAACGAATACTCTTTTTACACTCATCCAACCACAAACTTAATTTGGGTTGCACTCCTGTTATGGCGGTGTTTGCACCTAAAATTTTTTTTGCGTAGGCGGTCAATTTTTTTTCATCAATATCAATCGTTGGCATTTGCTTTAAGCCATAGGTCTTCATCACACATTTTGCATGATAATCTATTTCATTTTTATCCAACGGTTTATAGCAAGTAGGCAGTTCATTTTATTTTTCGTTCCTAATACTAATATCACCAATGCAATCTTTACAAAGTGTAAGTAATAGTGTCATTCGGTCTCGTGGGTTTAGCTTCCAATTATCAATAGCTATTTGCAGTAACCACCCTTCGGGAATAAGCCCGTCAAAAAAAGGGGTTCTTCGCCATATTTAGTGGGTAAAAAAATCAAATTTTAATCCACCCAATTTAAAATAAATCATAGTGATAAAATTATCCGTGTTTCTGTAGCCCT
>JAYSTG010000587.1:0-7421 GCA_043719965.1 Saprospiraceae bacterium
CAAAGCCACTGGTCTGGAATAGTATCTTATTTTAAAAAGCAATACACAAATGCTTTTGCAGAACAAATAAACTCAACTATTCAATTCATCAAGCGAATAACGAAGGGCTACAGAAACACGGATAATTTTATCACTATGATTTATTTTAAATTGGGTGGATTAAAATTTGATTCTTTTACCCACTAAATATGGTGAAGAACCCTAATTCCAATAAGATTACTAAATGAATTTCTAAGTGTCTTCTCCGGCTTAGGTATAACTATATCCAAAATGCTGCCATTCAAGATCGCATGAGTAGAATCAAAAAGTTTACTTCCTTAAATCAACGATTTCGGTAGGTGGTGATGACTGTAACGGAGATAGAGCAAAACCTCAGAAGAATCAGAGGATATAAATATATTCATGAATTACAAAAATCATTACTTAAATTTGTAAAAAATACAAAAATGACATTTTATTTGTTAACCCAATTTTCAACTAAGTTTGAGACAAGCCCTTATAAGAAAGAATGAATCAGATAAAATTAAATATTTTTTTGAAAACATAAGACTTAATCTCATTATTATTTGCAAATAATCTTTAAAATTAAAGTAAATTTATTATGAAGAATAATTTTATACTTATAGTTGGAATGCTTTTTAATTCAATTTTAAATGGACAAGACATTCCATTAGATTATAAAGGACGGTACTCAAAGCTTGTACCAGACGATGAAATTGAGATAATGAATAATTATCAGATTTTAATTACTCAGAAAGGAAAGTCATTTATTAGAAGAACTTATTTCCCTGAAACCTTTCAACTAACCGCATTAGAAACATTCACAAATAAGAAATTAAATAAAAGACATGGCCCAAGTAAATTTTGGTATGATGATGGTAGTCAAAGTCAGTCTGGGAATTATATAAATAATGTAAAAGATGGCTTTTGGACTTTTGGAGAATCAATTAAAGGAAAATTTCAATTAGGTGAATATATCAATGGTGTTCAAAATGGTCTCTGGAAAAGCTATGTAAAAAATGTGTTAACCTATGAAGTAATGTATGTAGAAGGCAAGAAAAATGGATACTTTATTTATTACGATAGTCTAGGTGTCGAAATCAATCGTGGAAATTATAAAAATGATATAGTTATTAACCAAACAATAAATAATGATGGAAAACCTCCCTTGTTGAAAGGGTGCGAATCAGAATTAACAATTGAGTTACAAGTAAAGTGTGCTCAAGCCAAGTTGCTTCAATACTTATCCGATAATGTAAAGTACCCAATGTTTGCAAAAATAAGAGGTATACAAGGTCGGGCAATCGTATCTTATATGGTAGAAGTCGATGGCACTATATCTGAAGTCAAGGTCTTAACAGGTCTTTGCCAGGAAATTAAGAATGAAATTATATCCCTCATTTATAATATGCCTTTGTGGTCTCCGGGTGTTGAAAATGGAATAACCAAAAGAGTCCAATTTACATTGCCAATTCAGTTTAAGCTTAAGTAAGGGTTATTAATTGCTCAACATTTCTTTAATGTCAATACTGTAGGGTCGCTTTCAATTATCCCAATGATCACACTCTCGTATAATCATCTAATTGTCATAACTGAATAACTGCAGCTTTTTTTCTTGTAGGGAACTATTGAATTTGGGTTAAGGTATACAATAAGTTGAAACACCATTAACCTTATAGGCGCCTCCGATATTTCTCCTTTCGATGGTAACTGGCTTCGTTCAACTAGGTAAGCCATTGATCAAAATCGTTGAACTTGGCCTGGGTGGAGACCTTGAACTTTCAATCAAACTATAAACCAAAATATTTCTTTAAATAAGAATATTTGCCCCTCTGAAGCTTTTACTTTCATTCCAGAAAAAAACATGAGGCATTACCTCCTCTCCAACACCCACACATCATGATCATATCTGAATTCCGGATGATCAGGAGTACCCCCATACTTACCACCGGTCATATAGATCTTACCCTGATGTACAGTTGCCGCAATACCTCCACGAGGCGACCAAGGAGCATCCATACTCTGCCAGTCTTTGCCATTTTTACTAAAATATACTTGACTGGTGAACTGACCATTCCGATTACATCCTAGAAGCCAAATTTTTTCATCATAGGTCAAAGCTGCATATCCAAAGATGGTTTGTCCTTTTACGATTTCATCAGTGACCTTAGTCCATTGGACCCCATCTGACGAACGCCATACATCGTTATTCAATAAATACAAGACACCCTTAAGCTCTACGATTTGACTTCCACTTCTGAGGCCAAAGGCTAGGTTTTCCTTTACTATGGCCCATTGAATGCCATCTCGTGAATTCCAGACATCACTATATTT
The DNA here is from genome assembly GCA_043719965.1 of Saprospiraceae bacterium. Taxonomy (GTDB): domain Bacteria; phylum Bacteroidota; class Bacteroidia; order Chitinophagales; family Saprospiraceae; genus JADJLQ01. The sequence goes on from JAYSTG010000587.1 coordinate 2,335, forward strand.
TCTGTTTTTATCCTCTCCACCTATGATCCACATCTTCTCTTTAAATACAAATGGATGATAAAAAAATCGTGGTGGAATATTACTCGTGGTCGAAAGTATAGACCATGATCTAAAGTCGATAGATTGATAGATTTCAGGCTTGAATTGGTAGGATTCGATATTGCCTTCAAAATGACCGAGTCCGAAGATTGAATTTTTGAATAGGATATAGTCCAAAAAAGCAAGGTTATGAATGGTGTTCGGTAATCTGCTTTTGGTCCATTGCCTTCCATCGAGAGAATACCAATTGCCTTCACCATGAAAGGTCCATATCGTATCCCTATTACTGAATAGTTGAAAATTGTAACTTTTACTCCAGGGTGCGTGATCCAATAATTTGGTCCAGCGATATGGATTTGTTAGAGTAACCATCGAGGATGTGGGCAGGATCACGGACGGATCAGTAGTCATAATTACCAGATGATCACAGGAAAATATATGAATAAGTAAGAAGTAAATGATATTATTCATTCTAAAACCTTCAAAATTAAAGCAATTTTTATTTAACTAAATAGTTACTTGATTCCCAAGTCAATTTTTCTCACCAATTCCCCTTTACTTCCCTTATTTTTGTCCAACATTCTATAGATTATGAAATTTATATTGACCTTATTGGTATTCGTATTTGGAGTTCACCACGCTCAGGCAGATGGTATGGAGTTTCATCACGGCACCTGGGCTGAAGTGCTGGCAGCATCCAAAGCATCCGGCAAATTAATATTCGTCGATGCATTCACCACTTGGTGTGGACCCTGTAAGATGATGTCGGCTAAGACCTTTCCTCAAAAACAAGTAGGTGAGTTTTATAATCCCAATTTTATCAATGTCAAAATGGATATGGAGAAAGGTGAAGGCCTTAAAATCTCCGGCACCTATAGTGTCAATGCTTTCCCCACCTTATTATATATAGATGCCGATGGCAAATTGGTGCATAAGTCAGTAGGATATCTAGACCCGGAAAAATTCATCAGTGTAGGCAAAGTGGCGTTGAAAAAAAATGACAAATCAGGAGCCTATGCTAAAGAGTACGAATCCGGCAAGCGCGACTTCGCCACCGTCTATAATTATGTACGCGCTCTTAATATGGCCGGCAAACCCAGTCTTAAAATAGCTAATGAATATATTAACACACAGAAAGACCTGTCCACGGCTGAAAATCTTAAGTTTATATTAGAAGCTACCACAGAATCTGATAGCCGTGTATTCGATCTATTCATCAAATACAAGGATAAAATGGTGACTATGTTTGGGTCGGATATCATTCAATCAAAAATTTTAGGCGCATTCAATAAATCTGTACGAAAAGCGATCGAATTTAAAACATTTGATCTTTTGACTGCTTCTCAGGAAAAGCTTAAAACCTTATTGCCCAAATCTGCGGATCAGTTCGAATTTGAAAGTAACCTCAACTACTATACAGGCTCTGAGGATGCTCCAGGCTTACTAAAGGCTATGAAAAAACTGCCTAATGAGATTGAGCGCAATGCAAAATGGATGAATGTATTGGCCACCGAAGTAGAAAAGACATTTTCGAATGATGAAAAATTACTTTCATTATCTGAGCAATATCTTGCCAAGATATGTAGTGCGGATGCTCATCCCGATCATTTATTCACTTTAGCTCGAATCTATGCACTCAATCAAAAAAACGATAAAGCATTAAAGACTATTGATCTTGCCATCCAGGGTGCTAAAGCTAATAATATGGATTTGATGCAACTGGAGCAATTCAAATTGCAATTGGCACGAAGTTAGGAGGAAGGTATTTCATGTCAAGATATCTTGTTGTTTTTTTATTCAGCTTTTGGGCGACTTCTGATTATGCCCAAGCAGGCCGTATAGATTTTAAGTCCATATCCTTTGAAGAAGCTCAAACCTTAAACACCCGTTCCAACAAACTGCTTTTCGTCACTGCTACTGCTAAATGGTGTGAAGTATGCAAATTGATGGACCAATCGGTGTTTGTAGATCAGCGGGTAGGTTCATTATTCAATACCAATTTTTATAATTTAAAACTGGACATCGAAGCTTCTACAGGCCCCTTATTTGCATTACGATACAACGTTGACACCTTACCAGCTTTATTGTTTTTATCGGCAGACGGGACCTTGATCTCTAAAACTACGGGTTACAAAAAAGCTTTGGAATTAGTGTCTTTGGCTAATCAAGCCATGCAACCGGACCGACTAGTAGTAGCTATGCAACAGCGCTATGAAGAAGGTGACCGCAAGCCTGATTTTATACTTAATTATATCCAGAATCTACCTAGGACTGATCCTACAGCTATTATATTGGAGTATCTCCGAGATCGTAAGACTTGGACGGATGAATATACCATGGATTTAGTATGGAGGCTACCGGATTCCATCCTAGTGCAGCATCTGGAATATATAATCCATGAACAATTAAGTTTTGAAAAACGTATGGGTCAGACTCTATACCGTTCAAAGCTTGGTGATCTTGTCAATCAAAGACTTTTTTGTTCAGCAACTCCTCCATCCATTGCAGAATCCTCTAACTTAATATTGAACTCTGAGCTGCCTAATGCAAAAAATATTTTAGCCAACTATAGATTGTATTATTTCAAAGAAGTAAAAAAAGATATTCCGGCATATGTCCAGGCACAAATCATTGTATGGAACACTTCAGATCACTTAGCAACCGATACTTTCAATGAAGAATTAAATACGTTGATTGCTATTCGACCACAAGTATCGATATATAAAGAGGTAGGCAAGGTGGTATCCAGAGCATCAAACCTTTATATATCATCGAATACTTTATATCTGGTAGCTCAGCTCTGTGTACAAGAACAACAACGACGAAAAGCCAAGCGTTGGATCCGTAAAGCAATCAAAGTAAATCGAGATTCAATATTAAAACCTCAATTAGAAGCTTTCAGAAATACACTCCAGTCCTGATTTTTTCAGATATTGAGGAATTATTTGTTTTTTTAAGAATATTGTAGATGCTGGAGTTTTTCTTAAGTAAAGTATTTCGCAATCGATACCGACAAGTAGAGAGTTGGATGAAGGAACCTGTGCGGTTTCAAAACGAACTTTTACTTGAGATCATCTATAAAGGGTGTTTTACAGAATTCGGGGAATACCATGGATTTGAAAAAGTAAAAGATTATGAATCATTTGTAAAACAGGTGCCTATCCGTACCTATCCTGAATTTTCGGGCTGGATCGAGCGGATGAGACATCAAGAGGAAAATGTGCTTTGGCCCGGATTGGTAGATATGTATTCCAAATCATCCGGCACCTCCAGTGGTCGAAGTAAATACATTCCTGTTACACGAGAATATTTGGAATCTAATCATATTCTGGGGGCAAGTGATACCTTATCTATATTATATCATCAATATCCTCATCTCGGTTTATTCGAAGGTAAAAATATGATCATGGGAGGCGCTATCGAACGATTGGTTGATTATCCTGGAGTGATGAGCGGCGATATTAGTGCCTTGCTCATCAATAATATGCCATGGTATGCCAGACAAGTGTTTACTCCTACGATCGATATTGCCACAGCACCGGAGTGGGAGTACAAATTGAGAGAAACTACTAAACAGGCTTTGAATGAACCCTTAGTGATGTTTGGAGGCGTACCCACTTGGTTGATCGTTTTATTTCGAAATGTATTGGCAGAGACTGGGAAAGATAATCTATTGGAAATATGGCCCAAGCTTAAACTCTATATTCATGGAGGAGTAAATTTTATTCCATCCAAACCCATCTTTCAGCAATTAATCCCTGACCCCAATTTTTTATATCAAGAAGTGTATAATGCATCCGAAGGGTATTTCGCTTCACAGTATCAAAGTGGAGAGGAGGGCTTATTACTACTCTTAAATAATGCGGTTTTCTATGAATTCAAAGAACTTCATTCTAATCATACGGTACCGGTCGAAGGAGTAAAATGTAATCAACCCTATCATCTGATCATCACCAATACTTGTGGTCTATGGCGCTACGATACCGGAGATGTGATAGAATGTATAGACACGAATCCGATGCGTATAAAAATTGTAGGGAGGACTACCCAATATATCAATGCCTTTGGTGAAGAAGTGGTCGTCGAAAACGCAGAGCGAGCCATAGCGATCGCATGCAATCAATGTCAATGTCAAGTCAATGATTTTTCTGTAGGGCCCAAATACATGGATCAAGGAAAAGGAGCTCATGAATGGGTAGTAGAATTCCATCAACGACCGAATAATATAGAAGATTTTAGCAGGGCTTTGGATCTTGCCTTACAATCTGTCAATTCTGACTATGAAGCCAAACGGACCAAAAATATAGCTATTCAACAATTGATCCTGCATGAGGTCAATAATGGCACTTTTTATAAATGGATGCAATCTCAAGGCCGACTCGGCGGGCAATACAAAATACCTCGTTTGAAAAATGACAGGTCAGTCATAGATCCATTATTAGAGTTTGCAAAACATGTCTGAGCAAAATTTGGATCGGTGGCTGGATGAAATGCATCAAAACCCAGAATACCTGGATGAAAAAACGTTAATTCTAGCGATTGCTCAAAGAGTTTCGACATTAATAGCAGAACAGCCTGACTTACTTTTTAGCCATCTCTATCGACTCGATGTGCGGGAAGATAAGATTCAGGAAGTATTAGCCGCTGGAGGGGATGTTCCAAGGGCGCTAGCGATATTAATCGTCGATCGTCAAAAACTAAGGATGGAAACGAAAAACAAGTATCGTTCGAACGAGGATCCCGGTACAGCCTCTACTTTTAATCCAGATGATTATTGAAGTCGAATCATTTGATCCGAGATCGTTCAATAGTTTTAAATGCGGCCTACTGGCGTCAGCATGTTTGATAAAGAACAACATATGGGGCTGTTGTATAAGAAGAAAATTCTTTGAACGATCCGAGGTATGAGGAGGTTAAAACTGTTACTACTAAATGCTTATCTATTACTTTAGGCACTCTCTAAAAACCTCAAAAATACATCACATAATATTATAATATGGCGAAAAGAGATAGTAACTTAATGTCATGAAAACAAATTCAAAAAAAGG
>JAYSTG010000588.1:0-2785 GCA_043719965.1 Saprospiraceae bacterium
AAAGGTGTATTGAAATCAGTGAAATCAGGTCGTAACAGGTATTTTTCATTGGCTTATCCCAATATGAAAAATATCATTCATTGTATGGAAGACTGTTGTAACCAATCCAACCTATGATCATGGTGCATCCTGAAGGTTATATATTTGCGACGCTCATAGGATTGTCCTTGGGGTTGATCGGAGGAGGAGGTTCTGTGCTGACGGTGCCTGTATTGGTATATATTATGGGCATCTCTCCCGTCCTATCTACTTCTTACTCATTATTTATAGTAGGAGTCACTGCATTAATAGGCACCTTACAATATGCCACAAATAAACTAGTGGATTATAAGACAGGCCTATTATTTGGTATCCCCAGTATAGTGGCGGTGTATTGTACTCGAAGATTTTTATTACCTATCCTTCCTGATCCCATAATGTCTATAGGAGATTTCATCCTTAACAAACAAGTATTCATCATGGGGTTATTCGCTCTATTGATGATCCTGGCATCGATATCCATGATCTTGCCTACTAAAGAAAAAGATACGAATAAACACTTATCCGGCAGTTGGTTTTACATCTCCGTCATAGTAGAGGGGGTAATCGTCGGCGGGTTGACTGGCTTAGTGGGCGCCGGGGGTGGATTTCTGATCATACCAGCGTTAGTCATTTTTGCAGGCTTACCGATGAAGTTAGCGGTAGGTACTTCTCTGATGATCATTGCACTTAAATCCTTGATAGGCTTCACTGGCGATCTAGGTCATTATACATTAAATTGGAATCTATTGATTTTATTTTCAGTCTTTGCCGCAATCGGAATGTTTTTGGGAACCTACCTTTCCAAGAAAATAAGTGGAGCAAAATTAAAACCAGCTTTCGGATGGTTTGTTTTGATTATGGGAGTTTTCATTCTAATCAACGAATTTTTTATAAATCACAATTAATTAAAATTAAATAAATCATGAATATAGAACAAATATACACTGGATGTTTAGCACAAGGCGCTTACTATATCACCAGTGCAGGAGAAGCCGCGATCATCGATCCGCTCCGAGAGATCAGTCCATATCTGGATCGTCTAAAAAAGGATAATGTAAAGCTGAAATACATTTTTGAAACACATTTTCATGCCGATTTTGTATCAGGACATGTGGACCTTAGTGAAAATACCGGAGCTCCAATCGTATTCGGTCCAAATGCAGCCTGCGAATTTGAATGTATTGCTGCCAAAGATGGCCAGGAATTCAGCATTGGAAATGTCATCATCAAAGTATTGCATACTCCGGGTCATACGATGGAAAGCACTACTTATCTATTAAAAGATGAAAAGGGCAAAGACTATTGTATATTTTCAGGAGATACTTTATTTCTGGGTGATGTAGGTCGGCCGGATTTGGCTCAGAAAGCTGCTAATATGACACAAGAAGATCTAGCAGGGATATTATATGATAGTCTGCAAAAGAAAATATTTCCATTGGATGATGATATCATAGTATATCCAGCTCACGGGGCCGGCAGTGCATGTGGTAAAAATATGATGAAAGAAACACTTGACACTCTAGGCAATCAAAAAAAAGTAAACTATGCTTTGAACCAACCCAACAAAGCAGCTTTTATCAAAGCAGTCACGGATGGACTTACACCACCTCCAGCTTATTTTCCATTGAATGTAGCAATGAATAAAAAAGGGTCTAAATCATTTGAATCCGTCAAGGCTCAGGGTATGCACGCCTTAGATGCTCAAGCTTTCGAACTTGTGGCAGAATCTTCCGGTGCAGTATTATTAGATACTCGTCCATCCGGAGAGTTTTACACGAGATTTGTACCCCAATCTGTAAATATTTCATTGAAGGGAGATTTTGCTCCTTGGGTGGGAACTCTCATTGCTGATGTTTTGCAGCCTATCTTATTGATTACTTCTCCAGGTGATGAAGAAGAAGCAGTGACGCGACTCAGTAGAGTGGGATTTGATAATGTGATAGGATATCTAGATGGAGGTTATGACTCATGGGTAGCTGCTCATAAGGAATCTGATTTTATACATCGCATCGCTGCCACGGAATTTGAAAAAGTGTACGAACAGCATACTAGTCATATAATAGATGTAAGAAAAGATAGCGAATTTGAAATAGGACATGTACAAAATGCCGAATTTAAAACATTGGCCCAGATCAATGAATGGATCCGTGACATCCAACCCTCTAAACACTACTATATCTATTGTGCGAGTGGCAATCGAAGCATGATGGCCGCATCTATACTCCAAGCACGAGGATATAGAAATTTTAGCGAAATAGAAGGTGGATATGGAGCTATTTGCAAAACCAGTATACCTATCTCAAAAATGGTTAAAGAAAAAATATAAATTCAAAACAATCAAATTTTATAACAATATGTTACTTCAAATAATAAAATCCTTATTCGGCACCAAAGAAAAGATTGACCTCGAAGAAATCATTTCAAACGGGGCCCTGCTGGTAGATGTTCGCAATCCGGATGAATTCAGGTCAGGACATGTCAAAGGGTCGATTAATATTCCTTTGGATCAGATAACACAAAAGATCAATCAATTTAAAAACAAGAATAAAATTGTTGTATTTTGTCGTAGCGGTAGCAGAAGCCAAATGGCACTATCGATATTACATACAAATGGCATCACCAATGTGATCAATGGTGGTGGCTGGCAGGATGTGAATCAATACATAAAATAATCTTTTAAACTTTTAAATCAATGAAAATAAATGTAGGAACGCTGGATAAATCGATCCGATTGACTGTGGCGGCTTTAATCGCGTTATTGTAT
>JAYSTG010000589.1:0-2782 GCA_043719965.1 Saprospiraceae bacterium
CGGAGCATTTTATTAGCGATGTCCATCAATTCATCAGGCTCATAATCTTCAAATCGCAGTGTTTTATCAAATCTGGAGTTTAACCCAGGGTTTGCTTTAATAAAATCATCCATATTATCAGGATATCCGGCTGCAAATACAAAGAAAAATCCCCGATGGTCCTCCATGCGCTTTAATAAAGTCTGGATGACCTCGTGGCCATAATCCATACTCCCAGATCGAGACGATAGAAGCGAATAGGCTTCATCAATAAACAGGACTCCACCCATAGCTTCATCGATTTTTTCTGCAGTCTTCATTGCAGATTGACCGACATATCCAGCCACGAGTCCCTGGCGATCCGTCTCTACCATGTGACCTCTTTCTAAGATTCCTATTGCTTTATATATTTTACATAAGATCCGGGCAATGGTAGTTTTGCCTGTTCCAGGATTGCCTACGAGTAAAGTGTGAAGATAGAAATGCTGTAATACATCTTTTCCGGTGTGATGATAATATTTTACGATATCGACTAACTCGTGTATTTGTTTTTTTATTTGTTTCATTCCAATCAAGCCATCCAAATCAGCCAGGGAAGCAAGTAATAATTTTTCATCGACCGGTATAGAAGCAGGTTTACGACTGATCTGGTCTGTAATGTGTTCTACATCTTCTATACAGATTTCAGCTAGGTGGGTTTCATCGATTTCATTGGATGATCGAGAATGATCTTTCATGATTCTAAGTCCAAGATTGATCTTAGCTTTATCTATGAGGTCATTTACATATCGGGCATTGCCAAAAGTACGATCTCTATTGCGATAAGATTCCAAGATAATATCATCGATTTTAATTTTTGAAGCTTCGTTTAGTTTTACTTCTTTACGTTGACAAGCTACCATAGCAATATCGGAAAGCTCAGCAGGGGTATAATCTGAAAATTCATAGTATAGTTTAAATCTAGATTTTAAACCTGGATTGGAGTCCAGAAAATATTTCATTTCTTTGGGATATCCGGCTACGATGACAGCCATATCTCCAGGGCCGTTAGACATTTCTTTGACCAAAATCTCCAATACTTCCCTTCCAAAATCTTTGCTATCGTCATTGGATCGGGCTAGAGCATATGCTTCATCTATAAACAATACCCCACCCCTTGCTTTTTCTATGGAATCCCGAACTTTCGGGGCAGTCTGACCGATGTATTCGCCTACAAGGTCTACCCGATCTACTATATGGACATGCCCTTTAGAGAGTAATCCCATTTTGTGATACAGACTGCCCATCATATTGGCTACGGTCGTCTTGCCGGTGCCCGGATTGCCTATAAATACGGAGTGAATATTTATTTCATCTAATTCTTTAAAACCGTGTTGTTTTCTGAGTTGTACAAATTGTAAATATTGAGCATGATCCTGTACTTGTTTTTTGATATGTACCAATCCAACCATTTTTTCCAGATTAGCCATCAATTGATCCAGGCTTTGCTCTTCATCTTGATCAGAGCTCAGGTATCCTGGTACCGATTGATTTGGAAGGTAGACTGGCACAAAACCAGGTTCTGCATTTTCTCTAAATTCTATGACGCTTGAGGCAATTACATGATCGAGATAGATTACCTCCAAAAACAATTTACCTCTTTTCCAATGTCCTTTAGTCGGCAAGCCGCACGAGGCTGAAAATTGGATCACTTCCTCATCCCGCCTGATACTTTTCAGTTTAACAACTTGCGTTTTTAATTCATGATTTTCGTTGTAAAATCTAAAAAAGAGTTCACATTGCCAATGGTGGGATCTATTCTTATTTTTAACCACCATCTCAAGATGAACTATTCGTGTTTCTGCGGTCGAAAAACATTTTAGATACACTCTATCATCCTGACTCATGTCATCTTCATTCCCTTCATAAAAACCGATAGATCGAATATCAAAGTATGGATTTAAGATTTTGGTTATCGGCTCACCGGCGTCTTCGATATAAAAGTATTTGCTACCGATTTTTTCCTGATCGATATAAGCTTCCCAATAGTAGGTACCTTTTTTCCAAAATGCTCCTTCTTTTTTGTTGCCCCACCCTTCCTGAATCTGCACAATTGCCTCGTACTTACTGATTTGTTTTTTAAACTCCAGGTGACATAGCTCTTGCTTATTATTGTGAAGAGAATAACATTTAAGCGTGATTGCAGCTTCCCAACTTTCCAGATCAAAGTATTTATTAAAAAAAGATAGCTCTACATAAATGAAAGTAGTCTCATATCGATCAAATACTTGTCGATACTTATATTTTTGATCTGCAAGCCATTCCATCGAACTATATATCTTTAGTTCTTTGAATTTGAAACGAGCTTCGGAAAGTAGTGCTGTAGATTCTTCCATCATGGTTGAACAGTCAATTTCTCCATTTTTAATTAATATTCCAAAAAAAAATTACAGATAAATATAAACAAATCAAACTTATTAGCGGTTATTGGAGTTTGATCGTTAATTTTGCGCCCGAATGGCAACCATATTATTCCGATTTGAAAATCCATCGTTACCTCCCCAAAAAGTGGTAGTTCCGGCCAAGGGCTATAGTATCTTAGAGCTTACGGAGGATCATGATGTCCATCTCAATCATAATTGTGGTGGAGTGTGCGCCTGTAGTACGTGTCATATCTATGTGGATAAAGGATCAGAATATCTCGAAGATCTATCTGATAAAGAAGAGGATTTTATAGATAGGGCTAGAAATCCGAAACTAGAGTCCAGGCTGGCCTGCCAATGCATCATTTTAAATGAGGATGCGAATATAGAACTCACTATAC
>JAYSTG010000590.1:0-2781 GCA_043719965.1 Saprospiraceae bacterium
GATCGCATAGCGGCTATGAAAGCAGAATTGAAAAAAGTAAACGTTCCTTTTTATCAGCTACCCGCTAAAATGTCTAAAAAAAGCGGACTGGAATATCATATGGTCGAAGGCAAAGCAGAATATACGGGAGTACCCACATTTAAAACCTATGAAGATCATCGCATGGCGATGTGTCTGGCCCCTCTTGCACTCCAACATACTATTGAAATCGAAGACCCTGAAGTAGTATCCAAGTCCTATTACGAATATTGGAAAGATTTAGGTTCATTGGGTATGAAGACTATTGAATAGAAGTTGTGATTTCTTAGGTGAGTTGCAATTGCCTATCACCATCCCAAAATAGGCCCACTTCTCGTCATCTTCCCCAGCTAATCCCAAATTTCAATGCAACTTCTCCGTATAATCCTGAAAAGTCGGAATCGGTAAACTTACCCAGGTCGACATCATTGACAAATCGATAGCCAGCATGCACACTAGCATGACACCAGTGCAATAGATTCAACTCGGCCCCTAGTGAGGGTTGGGCTATAAATACCCGATCAAAGGCTTGATTGTCAGGAATCCAATTTGCCATTGGCGATCATCAAAGTAAATATTGGATGTATTGCTTTATAGGCTTTTGGCGAGTAGCTCATGACGGGACCATTCCATTTCATATGAAATTTTAGATCGTCCTGAATGATATTGCCGGAAGACCGATATCCTCCCCATCCGAGGAATATATCTTTTCCGAATTCTAAGCCACCATAGCCACCTCTGAAGTATACATTTTCATCCTTTACTTTGCCTATCGCGCTAATCCAAGAGCCCCAAGCTCCAGAAAATCCCATATTAGAAAGAAGGGTTTCTTCGCGCTGACCAATGGCGTTCAAAGCTATCAAACAAATGACAGTAAGCAGTAGGAGTTTTTTCATAAAAGTAAAATTTAACAAGTTTTTTGATCAACGAAGTTGATACGATTAAATAGACATCGATCTTTGGATGAAGGTTGCATACGGATAAAAATATTTTTTTAAGGCCAACCCTTTTAGAATCCAAGCGATCAATCCAACCTCATCTCCCTCGGATGCCAAAACAATTTCTCAAAATCTACTACGTGATCTTCTTTGACTTTCACGCCTTCTTTTCTCAATCGTGCTGCCATAGCAGAAGGCGGTTTGAAATGATGTCGTCCACTCAATTCTCCTAGTCTATTGACTACACGATGTGCAGGTACATCGGGCATAGTATGACATTGATTTAAAGCCCAGCCTACCATGCGGGCTGATCCGAGCGAAAGGAAGTCTGCGATAGCGCCATAGTTAGTTACTCGACCTTTCGGAATTTGCCGGGTGACTTCATACACGAGGTCGAAGTAGGAATTTTTTGTCTTTGTGGATGATTTTAATGATTCCGACATGTTCAAAGTAGTTTGTCTAATATGGATAGTGTTGCAACCATTCCCAAAAATTGTCCTGATGTATTACTTCTGTTTTTATTGGTTTGTAAGCAGCAATAAAGGTATCTGAAATTTTGGCCTTAGCTTTTGGGTTCCATTTAAATTCATAGGCATAAAACTTACCATCTATTTCTTCTATATAATCTAACTCAGCATCTCTGCTACGCCAAAAGTACCTGCTTCCATAATATTCGTGATATTGTAATAGTTTCATCCGTTCCGCAATGAGATAATTTTCCCATAATGGTCCTATATCATTGCGCAACTCATAAGGTGCAAATTGATTGATGATAGCATTCCGAATACCATTATCATAAAAAAATATTTTGCGGGAGCTACTGATTTCATTTCGCAGGTTTCTGGATAAAGGGTCCAATTTGAAAACGACAAAAGCTTTCTCTAACAGGTCAATGTATGAGATCACAGTATTTTTATCTACTTGAACCAAATTGGCGATTTCTGTAAAAGACACTTCACTGCCCACTTGGAATGCGAGGGCTTTAAGAATTTTCAATAAGATATCAGGCTTTTTAATGTTTCCTTTTTCCAAAATATCTTTGTACAGGTAACTCCCCGCCAATTGATTTAATATCATTTTATCGGATTCAGGATGATTGACCGCCTCCGGATAACTGCCCATCACTAGTCTGTGCTTCAACTCTTTTATGGTTTTATCGAATGAATAGTGATTTCTTAATTCGTTCCAAGAAAGTGGGTAAAGCATATATTCCCATTTCCTGCCTGTGAGGGGCTCCTTGATTTCACTGGCAAGGTCCAATGCCGAAGATCCTGTAATTAACAATTGAATATTCTTTTTTGAATCGAGTATGATTTTGGAAGCGATTCCTATATTAGCTAATCGTTGAGCTTCGTCAATAAAAATTACTTTTTTAGAACCAATTTGATTCATTATAAAGCTTTCGCTTGGAGCGCCCCATAACAATTGGTTTGCTGGGTCATCCCCATTTATGGCCATAAAATTTGCATCCAATTCAGTCGCTATTTTTTTTATCAGCGTAGTTTTACCCACCTGCCTAGGGCCTAGGACGATGATAGCTTTTTGATAATCTATTCTTTTTTTTATTAGATCTTCAAGGTCACGTTTAATCTCCATTCACCAAATTTACGTATTTTTGGTGAGTTAACTCACCGAATATACGCATTTTCGGTGAATGTATTCACCAAAACAACATATATTAGTTAAAAAATTAATATGATGAACGGAGAAAACCTTCTGGAAGGACTAATGTTTTCAATTTATTTTAAAAGGTCAACTTTCAGAGTTAGCCTCCTTTAATCTCACTGCCGGAGGAATTAAATAGTATAATAAAGGGGTAACGATT
>JAYSTG010000060.1:0-2202 GCA_043719965.1 Saprospiraceae bacterium
CCTTAGAGGTATCTATAAAATCCAGGAATTAATACCATTTCCAGGAACAGACGATAAGATCGACAGGATGAAATATTTAAAAAATGCGAACGTAAAAAAGAGGAAATCGAAGCCAACCAAAACCCACGCTATGATTCATTCTTTGTATTTTTGCGACCATGATTACATCAAGCATTACATATACAGGTGGTTTACATACAACCGCAGTCCATGTCCGATCCGGCAAGACGATGGAGACCGATGCCCCGGTAGATAATCAAGGAAAAGGAGAGGCTTTTTCGCCCACCGATTTATTGGCAACTTCTTTGGCAAGTTGTGCATTGACTACCATGGGCATTATCGGCAATAAAAATAATATCAATATCGATGGTGCTACGGCAGACATCATCAAACACATGGCCGCTGATCCACGTAGGGTATGTAAAATTGAGATGGTGATTCAAATGCCCCAGGATAAATCATATGCTGTAGAAGAAAAAGAACTAATGGAAAAAACTGCTATGACTTGTCCAGTAGCTCGAAGTCTTCATCCTGACTTGATGCAAATGATTGAGATTAGGTGGTAATTTATAATACAAAGAAATGAATGATCAGGATATTCGATGGAAGCAACGATTTCAAAATTTCGAAAAAGCTTTTTTTCGATTGAAGGAAGCAGTGGAGCTTAACTCACCTTCTGAGTTAGAAAGAAATGGAATCGTGCAACGCTTTGAATTCACTTTAGAATTGACTTGGAAGACTTTAAAAGATTTTTTGGAAGAAAAAAAATTTAGTTTTAATCCATCTCCCAAAGACACTTTTCGACTTGCGCAACAAAGTGGGTTTATCGATTATGCCCAGGAATTAATAGATGGATTGGAGTTGAGAAATGTTCTTTCTCATGATTATAGCGGTGAGAAATTTTTAGAGTCGGAGATTCTATTTAGAACTAAATTATATCCAACCATCGAAAAGCTTTATCATTTTTTAAAATCCGAACTTTAATGCATGTCATGAATACCGGATTGTCTCCTCGGGATATCAACACCATACATTCCATACTTTCTAAATATAGTTTGATTAAAACAGTTTTATTGTTCGGTAGCAGGGCAAAAGGGAATTATAAACAGGGTAGCGATATCGACCTGGCGATTATGAATGAAGGATTAGAGGTTACGACTATTCAAAAGATTATAGCCGACTTCGAAGATAGTACTTTGCCTTATTTTACAGACATTGTAAATTATAACCAAGTGCGAGAACCTTCGTTAAGAGAACATATTGATCGAGTGGGCATAAAAATTTTTGAAAGAAATTGATCAGTGATTTAGTAGGCGTCTTACCCCAGACAATCAAAAACTTTAAATAATACAATGACAAAGCAAAGCAGCATAAAAATATTTTTTGACAACCATAAATTAAAAGGCGATATCCTTCTCGATGGTTCTAAGAGCATCAGTAATAGAGCCTTGATCATGCAAGCACTTTCTTATGGAGTAGATATTCGACTAGATCATCTCTCTACTTCGAAAGATACACAATTGATGAAAGCATTGCTATCATCCTCCGATCCTATATTGGATGCCGGAGCCGCAGGTACGACCTTTCGTTTTTTGACAGCATACTTTGCTATTCAAGGTCGTGAAGTCACACTCACAGGGAGTGAGCGGATGAAGCAAAGACCTATCGGAGAATTAGTAAACACTCTTAAGGAAATGGGCGCAAAGATAGATTACTTGGAAAAAGAGGGTTATCCGCCTTTACGCTTTCATCCCATAGATCTCAGCTCCTTTAAAAGAAAGATTTCGATCTTATCCACTATAAGCAGTCAATATATCACCGCATTATTGATGATAGGCCCATCCTTGCCCAATGGACTGGAACTTACTTTAATTGGCGAAGTTATATCCAGGTCTTATATCGAAATGACGCTTTCGATGATGCAACATTTTGGTATAAAAAGTTCGTGGGTAGTGGATACTATTATCATTGAACCACAAGCATATTTGTCCAATAAATTATATATCGAAGGGGATTGGTCGGCAGCTTCGTATTATTATAGTTTGGCATCGATAGCAGATGATGCAGAGCTTAGATTATTTGGAGTTTCCAATCATAGTCTCCAAGGGGATGCTGCAATTGCGGAGATAGGGACTTTATTCAATATCCATACTGACTTTTATTCAGATCATATTGTAGTAAAGAAAAATCAAGGATCCTTGC
>JAYSTG010000591.1:0-2774 GCA_043719965.1 Saprospiraceae bacterium
GTATATTCTGAAGCCATACGTTGAATAGTCTGGATGACTATTTTTTTGGCTTCCTTATTGGCGCTGACTTTGGCTTGTTCCACCGCATCTTTGACATAAGACATCGATTCCGATTCTGCTTTGGCTCGAATGGCATCAATCAATTGTTCTTTAGCCTCTGACTCGGAGAGCCTGGCGATACTCTCCAGTGCTTTAATTTGTTTTTCAGTAGAGGCATCGAGTTCTTCTTTGCGTTTGCTGACGATCTTGAGTTGTTTTTCAAGGTTATCTCTTAAAGTATTGAGTTCACTTTCACGAGATTCCACAGCTTCAGACTTTGCTTTGAAATCATTTACTTTGCGTTTCAGCTCATTTTCGGAGTTGACCACATTTAATTCACGCTCCTTCATCTCGATCACCTGAGAGCTTCTCTCTTTTTCAAATTCGTTCCGCTTACTATTGAAATGATCTTTAGCTTCCTGGATTTTCTTTTGTTTGATTTGCTCGTTTTTACCTTCCGCTTTAGAAAGTATTTTTTCTGAATTTACTTCTGCTTCATCGGTGATCCGTTTAGCAGCTATTTTGGCCTGCTCTAGTATGAGATCTGATTTTTGATTTGATTCTTCAATCAGTTTGGTTTGTGTGCTTTTATTGAGTTTGCTCAATATGAGATAGACAACTCCTCCTCCTCCAGCCAATCCTGCCATCAATGGTAATATCCATTCCATAGTATTCTAGTGTTTTAATACAGTTGGTTAAAAAATGTGGAGTCTGAATGCTTCAAGCAATCACACCATCTAGTATGCGGTCCATTTGTTCCAGTTTGTCCTGGATATCGGGGGAGATACTATCCACCCTGGACTCATACAACTTGACAGCAACGGTCAACAGGGCCATAGCCATGCAGTCTTGTCTGTCTTTATGGGGAAAGGAAATATGCAGTGATTTGAGGGTATCGTTGACTTCATCTACAATTTTTTGCATCGAGTCGCCATCCTCTTCATTGACTTGCAATGAGTAGTTACGGCCTTCGATCATGACTTGTAGTGTTTTCATTTCTACTGATCTATCCTATATTTTTGACCATTTCAATACATTGGTCCACTTGGCGAATGTATTGATCTAATGTATGTTCCAGTTTGCGATGACTCACTTTAGGAGTAGTATCATGCACTGAAAAAAGATTTCGTTGGTCTTCCAATTCCCTGATGAGTTTTTCTCTCAGTTTCAGCTCCTTATTCAATTTATTATTTTCTTCGTGAAGCAATTTATTTTCCTGCCGCAGCAGCTCAACTTTTTGAACTACCACCTTTATTTTCTCCTCCAGACGGTCGATAATAACAGGTACTGCTTTCACGAGCAAATATATAATGTTTTTTACTAATATATAAACTTTTATTTTTCTTTGCACTATCTCATGATTGCTCCTATTTTATCGCTGAGCTTTTCTTGAATCAAATGCATAGATTTTTCCAAGTCATCGTCTTTTAAAGTCTGGCTTGAACTTTCAAATATAAGACATATTGCCAAAGATTTTTTGTCTTTTCCTACACGAACCTCATCTTCAAACACATCAAACAGCTCAAAGTTCTGCAAATGAGGTATTTTTTGTCCTAAAAGGACTGCTTTTACCTGACTCCAAGTCACAGATTTGTCGACCGATATAGCTAGATCTCTTCTGACGCTAGGGTATTTCCCAGGCATTGCAATTTTATTCGCTTGGTTTTTTAACAATAGAGGCCAAAGTTCATCCCAGGAGACTTGAATGAATAAAACTTCATTTCGGATATCAAATTTTTTTGACAAATCACTGCTGATCGTTCCATATACCGCCAAGGATTTACCCTGAACCCAAATTTGTTGGGCCAGATCAAAGTCTATATGATCTATAGGCTGATCTTCAAAGGTGGTAAGCCCCCATTTTGCTAACAATTGATAAACTAACCCTTTAATATAGAAGTATCCTTTTCTTACTTCTTTGACTTGCCAATGTGCACTATCTACATGACCAGTGACGAAAATAGCAAGATAGTCGCGCTCTTCAAATGGCCATTCTGTTCTTGAAATGTTATGGTAACTTTTACCAAATTCATAAAGTTTAAGATCTGTCTGTTGTCGATTTTGATTGTATTGTAAGGCACCAAGTCCGCTTCTCAATAGTTCGGGTCGCATAATATCGAGATGCACATTGCTGGTATTATTAATATACACGTGATCTTCTCCTGGATACCCTGTGGATTTAAGAATACGAGATTCCATGAGTGAAAGTCCCATCATTTCATGAAAACCCAGATGGCATAATAAAGAGGCTATTTCTTCCTTGGCTTGTTGTTTGATACTGGATTCCGAAGAGTTAGAAAAAGATACTTCCATTTTAGATGGCATCGGTACTGCATTGTAACCATGGATGCGGAGAATTTCTTCAATCACATCGATATCTCGCTTTACATCTGACTTATTTGTCGGCACTTTGATGATCGCAATACCCTCAGAAAAAATAGGCTGCATATCCAAAGCTGTAAGAATGGCAAGTATTCGGTCATTATCTATTTTTTGGCCAATCACATTTCTTACTTTATCTAAACTCAATGTTATTTCAGTCGGAGAAATTGGTTGTGGGTAAACATCGACTACATTGGAAGCCACAGTACCTCCGGCTAATTCTATGATCATTCTAGTAGCTTCATTCAAAGCCTTAATCGTGTTATTGGGATCGGTACCTTTTTCAAATCGGGTAGCCGCATCAGTCCGCAACACGTGTCGCATACTTGTACGACGAATAGATGAAGCTCCGA
>JAYSTG010000592.1:0-7375 GCA_043719965.1 Saprospiraceae bacterium
GATGAGCAGGAAGGAGCGGATATCTTAATGGTCAAACCGGCAACTTTATATACAGATGTCATAGCTCAAGTCAAAATGAATACCAATAGCCCCGTTGCTGCTTATCATGTCAGTGGAGAGTATGCTGCTATAGAGGCATTGGCACATTTGGGGCTTTTAGACCGGAAAAAAGCACACCTTGAAGTATGGTCTAGTTTGCAACGGAGCGGTGTTGACATTATAATTTCTTATGCGGCTACTCATGCAAAAGAGTGGATTGAAACTTATGAATATTAAAATGTTGGATGGATTCATGAAGTATTTATTTTCAATTTTATGTTTAAGCAGCCAGCTTACTTTTTCACAAAATGCACCTTTTGCTGCTTGGACTACTGTGGTATTAAATTTAAAAATAAATGATCATTGGACTTCTGTAACAGACGGTGGTCTTAGAACAGTAAGCTCCGACTTTGTACCTTATCAAAAATTTTTCAGGACCGGCATGCGATACAATCTGGACAAAAGATGGAATGTTGCTGGTGGGTTTGCCTTTTTCAATACTAAGACATCTTTTCTCAAGGAAAATCACGAGTATGGCCATGAATTCAGATTATTCCAGGAAGTTAGCAGGCTATCCTTGCGAAGTCGTAAAGCGATTATCAACCACAGGCTTAGAATCGAAGAACGATTTTTTGATGAAACTTCTATACGAGTGCCCTTCAATGCTATGCGATTTCAATACCGATTCTTGGCGGGTTGGCAATTCAATTCAAAATTGAATTTTCAAACTGGCCCAGAAATCTTTGAGAATTTAAGTCATCGCAAGTTTTCCTTTGATCAATTGAGATGGTATTCTATCCTGAGTATATTGCCAGGATCCGGAGTAGGCATATCTATTGGATATTTTTACGTACATCGCAAAGCGTATAATCAAAATATTTTTGCCATCACATTTTCCAAGAGCCTTCAATTGTATGAACACCATCAGCGATAGAAATACATTATTTCCAATCTATGTTAAACTTTCCGAAATTCAATCGTTGATGGTCGGTGGAGGCAACGTAGCGTTTGAAAAATTACGGACTATACTTCTTAATTCTCCAAATGCAAATATCCAAGTCATTGCTCCTGACATAAAGCCAGAACTGATTGTGTTGGCAAAAAAACATCCGCATTGTAGTTTATTGTATAGAAAATTTGAATCCACAGACCTTGATCATAAAGATTTAGTTTTTTTAACGACGGATGATCCAGCATTACATCATGAAATTAAAAAATTAGCAGAGTCAAAGCATATTTTAGTCAACACAGCAGATGTACCGGAGTTGTGTGACTTTTATCTTTCCAGTGTAGTACAAAAAGGTCATTTAAAACTGGCTATTTCGACTAATGGCCAATCTCCTACTGCTGCTAAACGGATTAAAGAAATGCTTCAGGATGCTCTACCGGATGAATTGAATGAACTGCTGGTGAACCTCAATCAAATTCGTAATAATCTAAAAGGAGATTTTGAGTATAAGATAAAGGTCATGAATGAAATCACCAAGGTCATGGTGGAACAAAAAAATGAAAAAGCGGCAAGGTGGTGGAAAAAAATTGCGAGCATTTCCTTATTGGTTTTTGCATCTATGTTGATCGGCTATTTTTTATTTTCAGTGATTAATCTTGGAGAAGTCTCTGGAAAAGGATTCGATTGGTTTAATGATTTAGATCGCACTTTTTATATCATGATTGCTGCAGGATTCTTGGCTCAAATGGTAGATGGATCTTTAGGGATGGGTTACGGAGTGACTAGTGCGATGGTACTATTGTCTACCGGTATCAGCCCCGCGGCTATAAGTGGTAGTATTCATACCGCTGAAATGTTTGCAAGTGGCGCTTCAGGTTATAGCCATTATAAATTTGGCAATGTCAATAAAAAATTATTTAAAGCTTTAGTGATTCCAGGAGTAATAGGAGCAATTTTAGGTGCTTTATTATTGGTTTATTTTGGCAATTCTGAATTTAAATGGTTGAGACCTGCTATGGCATGTTATACTTTGATATTAGGTGTCAAGTTTTTTATAAATGCATTTACGCCTCCAAAGCCAAAAAGAAAATTTAAATATTATCGTACCCTCGCCGGATTTGGCGGTTTTTTAGATTCCTTTGGTGGTGGAGGATGGGGGCCTATAGTAACTAGTACTTTGGTCAATCAAGGTAGAAATATGAAGTATGTAGTAGGATCAGTCAGCCTTACCGAATTTTTTGTGACTATGGCCAGTGCCTTTACTTTTTTTACATTATTGGGAATAAGTCATTGGAAGACCATACTCGGTTTAATAATTGGAGGTCTTTTAGCAGCACCTATAGCAGCTCAATTTGTAGGTAAGTTGCCTAAAAAGATTTCTTACATTTTATTAGGCGTGATTGTAGTGATATGGAGTTTGAGGATCTTGATGACCATGTAGGATTCTATTCAGAGCATTTTTTATATATATTTTCAAATTCCTTTAAACAATCTGGATTACGCATAGACCCAGGAGTTATTACTTCCTCTATTGTTTTACCTAAAAATATCTTTTTTATGGGAGCTTCCATTTTTTTACCACTTAGCGTGTAGGGAATGTCCTTGACTTGCACGATGCTGTCCGGTAAATGTCGCGGCGAGCATTTCGTTTTTATTACATGTTTTATTTCTGTACGCAGTGATTCATCCAGACTTAGGCCAACTTTTAATTTTACGAATAAAGGCATGTAAGCGTTACCCTCTTTGTCATCATAATGAATAATTAATGCATCATCCAAGCTACTAATGTTTAATAAAGCAGCATAAATCTCCGCTGTACCTATCCGAACCCCAAAACGCTTTAGCGTAGTGTCCGATCTGCCAGATATGATCAAACCACCTTGTGAAGTCAGCTTTATCCAATCTCCATGCCTCCAATATCCAGAATATTCCGTGAAATAGGAGTCACCATATTTCTTCATATGTGGATCATTCCAAAAATAAATAGGCATACAGGGCATGGGTTGGGTAATAACCAATTCACCAACTGTATTAATGAGCTCTTCACCCTTTTCATCCCAGACTTTCAGATCACATCCTAAGGCGCGACATTGTATTTCACCTACATAAATTGGTTTGATGGGACAGCCTCCTACAAATGCGGTAGCTATATCAGTACCGCCGCTCATGGACCATAGATAAAAATCATGCTTGATTTGACTGTAAAGCCACAGATAGACCTCATCATTCAAAGGTGACCCTGTACTACTGATACTCCTTATATGGAGCAAGGGTGGCAATTCAATTCCTTCTTTAATGCAGCTATGCAAAAATGGAGCGCTAATACCAAAATGATCAATGCTCAACTCTTGAGCAAGCTGCCATAAATGTTGATTATCAGGATATCCTGGATGACCATCATAAAGTATTAAGGTAGCACCTCCAAGCCAGGACGCGTGTAGATAATTCCACATCATCCACCCGGTAGTTGTAAACCAAAAAAAACGCTCACCTGGCTTTACATTATTATGAAAGTGGATATACTTTAAATGTTCCAATAAAAGGCCTCCTTGGCTATGGGTGATGGCTTTGGGTAAGCCTGTCGTGCCGGATGAGTACACGACCCACATAGGATGATTAAAAGGTACATTGACATATTCCAATTCCATATCTTGGCTTTGTGTAATGATCGTATTCCAATCCAATATATTTATCGTCCCATCTTTATAGGTATAAGATGATGTGGAGTTTACCATGATCACTACTTCTAAGCTAGGAATGGCTTTGATGATTTCTGCAATAGCTTCTCCTCGATCAAACTTTTTTCCTCCATATTGATATTGATCAACAGCAATTAATAACCGTGGTTCAATTTGTTTAAAGCGGTCGATTACGCTAGCACTTCCAAAATCCGGTGAACACGATGACCACACCAACCCGCTGGCAAGAGCAGCGAGCAAGCCGATGGATGCCTCCGGAATGTTAGGTAAGTAGGCTACTATCCTATCTCCTAACTTCATATCATATGCATGAAATAGGGCTTGCAATTGGGCAGCCTGATTCAACAAGTTGCCCCAGTTCAATTCTTTTTGTTCTCCTTGTTCATTACATGCAATTAAGGCCGATTGATTTTTGGTTATCGATCTCGTCATGTGCCTTGCATAATTAAGGGTCATCCCTTCAAACCAAAGTATACCCGGCATGTGGGATTGAGATTTGATATTGGAGTACGTTCCCTGATAATCGATCTCAAAATACTCAAACATGGTAGTCCAAAATTCCTCGATGTTGCCTATAGACCACTGCCACAAGGCATCATAATCCTCAAAATGCAATCCATGATTCTTATTTAACCAAATCATAAAATGATACAGGTTTGAATCTTGAATCAATTCATTAGATGGTGTAAATATGGCCTGTTTCATTTTGATCGATTAATCCTTTTGAAGCAAAAATGACACTTTTTTAGGCTCTTCCAAAAAACAAAAAGCCGGAATAAAGAAACTCCCGAAAGTTATTGTATTTTAACGATTCGATGCCAAAACTTATGGTCGCCAATCGCGGCGAGATAGCAATTCGAATCTTCAAAACTGCCAAACGCAAAGGCTGGTCTACCGTTGCAGTGTACTCCGATGCAGACAAAGACAGTTTACATCTCGCTTTTGCTGATGAGGCATATTGTATAGGGCCAGGACCTTCCAGGGAGAGTTACCTTAACATCAATTCTATATTGACTATAGCTAGATCATGTGGTGTGGATTGTATCCATCCTGGCTATGGTTTTTTGAGTGAAAACCCGGATTTTGTTTCTGCTGTCAAGGCTGCAGGTATTTTATTTGTAGGACCTAATATAGAGGCCATGAATCTTTTGGGTAATAAGATCTCTGCTAAGAAAATGGCATCTTCTCTAGGAATCCCTCTGGTGCCTGGCAATCATCATGCGATTTCAGATATGGATGAAGCAATCCGACTTGCCAATGATATTGGATTTCCGATCATGATCAAAGCAGCTGCTGGCGGCGGCGGCAAAGGTATGCGAGTGGTACATGCTATTGAAGATTTGAAGGAAAGCATTCAACTTGCTCAGACCGAAGCAAAATCTTCTTTTGGAAATGACGAGATTTTTATGGAACAATTTATTTTATCGCCTAGGCACATAGAGGTTCAAGTCATAGGAGACCAACAGGGCCATCTTGTCTATTTACCGGAACGAGAGTGCAGCCTACAGCGCCGTCATCAGAAAATCATGGAAGAATCACCTGCAAATAATTTTTCCACCACTTTAAGAAGAAAAATGGGTGAAGATGCAGTGCGATTGGCTAAGGCTAGTGGTTATTTTAGTACAGGTACCGTAGAATTTATAGTTGATCAACAAGACAATTATTTTTTCCTGGAAATGAATACGCGGCTTCAAGTCGAACATACTGTTACAGAAATGATAACTAACCTTGATCTGGTAGACATGCAATTGGACATAGTGTATGGACTACCATTACAACTTCAACAAGACGATATTACATATACAGGCCATGCTATTCAATGGAGAGTATATGCTGAGGACCCTAACCAAAATTTTGCACCTTCTACAGGACAAATTACCAATTATCAAGAGCCAAATCTAGATCATATCCGCATTGATTCAGGATACAATGCCCAAAAGAGGGTGCCTATCTATTACGATCCGATGATCGCAAAATTAATAGCTTGGGGACCAAACCGTCAGGATAGCCTGGCTAAATTGCGCTTAGCCTTGCGTAAATACGATATCGATGGCATCTATACTACCATAGCTTTTGGAATTAAAATCTTGGATCAGCCAGCTATTCAAAATGGTGAATATGCTGTAGATTTTCTGCATTTACATCTTGAAAAAATACTGCAAGATTCTTCATCTTTAAAGTATGCCCAAGCAGCTGCTTCTTTAGCGTTATATCTGCATAGAAAATCATTAAATTCATTAAAACCTCCCAATCAATAATATTATGGACTATTATTTTATCAATAATCGTATAGTCCCTCAAAGCGATGCTTTGATTTCTGTTTTAGATTTGGGTTTGTTACGAGGATATGGAGTATTCGATTTTTTTAAAGTACATGAAGGAGTCCCTGTTTTTGAAGATGATCATATCACACGATTTCTACACTCCGCTCAATTGCTCCACATGCAGTCCCCGTTCAGCCATCTACAGATCAAAAATATTGTAAAGGAACTGATTGAAAAAAATAAAATCCATGATGGCACTATTCGATTGGTGCTTACCGGTGGCATTTCGTCTAATGGATTTACTATGGATGGCCTGCCTGGATTTTTGGTGTTGCCAGCTCCGTTAAGCTTTAAAATTTTTACCTCGATTGATCAAGTGCAGCCCTATCGCTTGATGACTTTAAATTATATTCGTGAAACTCCAGAAATAAAATCTTTGAATTATTTAATCCCTATGAAGCATTGGCCAGAAGTGCTAGCCGGTGGATTTCAGGATGTGTTGTATGTGCAAGATGGTTTCATCTCTGAATCCTCCAGGGCCAATATATTTTTTATCACACCGGATAATGTACTGGTGACTCCAACAAAACACGTTTTATTTGGTATTACTCGCAAATATGTTTTGTCTCTCGCTGCTCAGTTTATGAAGGTGGAGGAGCGACCTATTACCCTACAAGAAGCATTGGAATGTAGGGAGGCTTTCCTTTCAAGTACGACTAAACAGGTCATGCCTGTGCAAGCTTTAGATGGTCATTTGATCCACGATGGTCTACCCGGACCTATGACTAAAAAATTATTTGAAACATTTTATGCGTTTGAATTGAAGCATATTGCTCAATATAAAGTAAAAAAAGGGTTAGACCTCAGTTAATTTATTTAGAATGAAACAATTGTTCAGCAAGAATCAATGATTTGTTAAATTCTTTCCAATTGATAGGCAGTGCTACATTGACATCGTCAAAATAATAAACCAATTGTTCAGTAGGCATATTGCCGGTGAGTTCATCCTTGGCCATAGGGCATCCACCCATTCCTTTCATTGCGCTATCAAATCGTTTGCAGCCTCCAGTCCATGCTGCATGCACTTTCTCACGCCAATTCTGAGGAGTGGTATGAAGATGGGCGCCAAATTCTACATCAGGATATGGAGGGATGAGGTTATTAAATAAGTAATGAATAGATTCCGGATTGGACACCCCTATAGTATCAGACAAAGAAATTATACGAATACCTAATTCTGCTAATTCGTCTACCCATTTTTGAGCGATGTGGACATTCCAAGGATCGCCATATGGATTACCGAAACCCATAGAAATATAAATCACTAACTTTTTTTGGTTTTCATCACAAAGTGCATGTATTTCTTTCACCGTTTGGAGCGATTCAGCAATGGTGCTATTGGCATTCCGCATTTGAAAAGTCTC
>JAYSTG010000593.1:0-2768 GCA_043719965.1 Saprospiraceae bacterium
AGTTTGGTCAGCTATAACGCCCATTGGCAAGCCGGCCACTGTAAAGGATATTGCCCATGCCGCTTTGTTCCTGCTTTCCGAAAAGGCCGGGCATATCACAGGGCAATCGATGGTTATCGATGGGGGCTGGACGGTGGTGGGTGTTTCGCCTTTTTGAAATAATGGATGTGTTCTTGAGGTTAGCTGCTCAAATATTTATTGGGGACATTAGATGGGTGATGGTCGATTCCGTAAGCGGCCTTCAGCAACGGTGCCACTACAGCAAGCCAAACGTTGCCGCCAATGCCCTCAGAGAAAAAAATCCCCGAATTTTAGTAGATTTGACACATGAGACAATCAATTGATATAGAGACCAAATTGCAAGAGTTAAAGCCTGTTTTGTTTAACAAATTTCATGTAAGCAAAATTGGCTACTTCGGTTCATTTGCGACTGGTGGACAAACGGACAAAAGCGACCTTGATTTATTAGTTGAATTTTCCCAACCAATTGGATGGGAGTTTTTTACGCTCGAAAAGTTTCTTGAAAAAGAATTCGGACTGAGTATTGACTTGGTGACCAAAGACGCTTTAAAAGAGAGAATCAAAAGACCAATTTTAAACCAAGTTAAATACGTTTGAAACCTAACGAGCGGGATAACACCCTATATCTTGAAGATATCATTTTGGCGATGGACAGAATCCGGGAATATATTTCAGGACTGGACTTCGTACATTTCAAAAAGGACTACAAGACTGTAGACGCAGTAATCCGAAATTTTGAAGTTGTAAGCAATCTTTTATGAAACGACAAACTCTACTAGTCACAACAACTTTAATAATTGTCTTATTGACAATGGGTTTTCAATGTGGTGAAGAATATATTGAACTCAAACCGACATATCAATTCTTTGAGAAATTAACATTAACCCCTTACAAAAAAATCTATTCAATTAACGATACGATTACTATAAACTTTCAGACAAATGATAAAAATCTTTTTGATAAACTTAGTAATTCTCTAATCTCAACGGACACATCTCAACTTTTAGTAGGGTTTTATTATCATAAACGTTACATTATTGGGACACAACCTGAATTTTTCTGCGACACAAAAGTTGACAATCCTATTGATATATCATTTACTACACTGTATACATGGTACAATGTTTTAACTTATAAGACAAATTGTTCTGCTCCAAACTATTTTCTTAATGCGTCATTTATACCGAAAAAGATAGGAATCTATTCGCTTGAACCTTTTATTTCTAATCAATACTGCCAAAATAAAATCGACAGACCGTATACAACGACTAAATTTATCTTTGATTTGGCTGACTGTAACAAGGACGTATGGCTTTCTATACCACCAGCATCACGGGGAGGTGAACTTGGTTTTACAGACGTTCAGATTGACAAAAAGGAGATATTTGTATTTAAGGTTGAGTAAGACTGCTTACAACAAAATACATATGCCATGCAGGGGTTTAGTGTTGCCATTTACTTGTAATCAACTAATTTAGCATAGCCACGTGGGACAGTGACGTGTTTCAAAAGCCCTGCACGTCATATGTACAAACGTTATTGGAGAAGCTAGTAAAAACTTATCCAAAGACATCAAGGAAAATTATTCTAATGTACCGTGGGAAGAAATGTACAGACTTAGAAATAGAATATCACATGAGTATTTCGGGATTGACCATGAAATAATCTGGGAGATCATTGCAAAACCATTTACCAAACAATTACAAGGACATCAAGGTAATTCTTGATCACGAACGACACAAGGAATGAGGGCACAGGCGGCAACATATAGGGCTTAAACGAAGCCCAGCCACGGCACGAGATCCGTTACGAAGCAACCCACATATTTGGTTGGGGTTCGTTTTAAGCCTCTGTTTAACTGATGCTTCGGTAGTTTCCTCTATGGGATTTTAATTAATCCTGGCGGGTGTGGGGATGGACCGTGGTGGGTGTTTCGCCTTTTTGACATAATGGATGTGTTCTTGAGTTAGCTGCTCAAATATTTATTGGGGACATTAGATGGGTGATAGTCGATTCCGTAAGCGGCCTTCAGCAACGGTGACACCACATCATAAATTTGCTTCTCTTTCCGTTGGAATTGTCGGAGAAGGCCCATCATAGCATAACTTATTGGGTTCACGCCAGGAATGAAGGTTTCCCATTCATAACCTTTTCCCCAGATAAGTCCTTTTATGGTGAGTGTCAGGTCTGCTTTTTGAGAGATGAGAAAATTCATTACATCGATCCCCTTATTTGCATCTTGATTCACCGTATGAAAAATTGGAGTGTGCCCTCCGAAACCAGTGTCATCAAGTCCTGCTTTTGAATTGATGTCAGCGCCATGTTTTACGAGAATCTCGGCACACGATAAATGATTGTATTCCGCACAGATATGTAATAAGGAAACTTCATAGAGGGGAGTGAATGTGCAATCGAATGAGTATTTCTTTTGCAAGGCATCTTGGGAAGTAGCCAATTGAGCTTCTAGTTGATTGGGATCATCCAATAAGACCGAAAGTAAAACCGGGTCTTTAAATTCTAAGCCATAATCCACAAACGTTTTGATACATTTCTTAAATAACGGCCCGCGTGTGTACATATTGATCAAGCTATAGATAAGCGGCTTGCCATTGATCAATTGGTCAGGATCAATTCCATTTTCAAAACATTCACTGATTTCGTCAATGGAATGGAGTTCAAACGCTGTAACTATTTTTTTTAGATAGTCCATTCGGTAAATTCCATCCTCAATTTGGCATCTGCAATAT
>JAYSTG010000594.1:0-2767 GCA_043719965.1 Saprospiraceae bacterium
TTATCTAATTAAGAAGCCGTGCGATGAAATCTGCATTTTGTCATGCGTCTATTCGATCAACCAGCGTTTTGTCATTCCCGATAATTCCCTATCTTTGCGGAGCTTTTTTAAAAGGTCGGGTGGCCGAGCGGTCAGGCAGAGGTCTGCAAAACCTTGTACAGCGGTTCAAATCCGCTTCCGACCTCCTTCAGTAAGACCCTTTATTCGTTTGAGTAAAGGGTCTTTTTATCTTCAAATCAAATTATTTGAAATTTTAACCACTATCATGTAATTTTTTATGGATTGGTTACATTCTATAAGTATTAACCCTTTAAAAAATTACATATGGCAACTTCAAAAGCAACCACAAAAGCCATTATCGTGGCACCCACAACACCCAGATTTCAGTATGCTGCAAAATTTATTTGTTGGAGTAATATTCCAGGGACAAGCCTTGAAAACCGAGCTTTTCTCCCAGGAAATTATCAGACCATAGTCAACATTCACAACCCGTGGACCAAACCTGTCAAACTAAGAGTAAAAATTGCATGGCCGATAGAAATATCTAAGTTTTTACCATTTGAATTAAAACCGGATGCCGTATTGACTTTGTCTTGTGAACAAATCCGAGAATTTGGCATTCATTTGATTCATGGCTTTGAAGGATTTATGGTTGTAGAAAGCGCCGCAAGTCTGGATGTAACTGCTGTATATATGGCTGGGAGCAAAGAGGCTGTCACCAGTATCGATATCGAAGATATTCGAGAGCGAAAAATCAGGTAGTGTCATCCCTCCGGCAGGTGTAATTGAGATCCGGCTAAGCAATGAAAACAAGGCGTTAGATTGCTAAAAAAATGTATCGTTTTTAAGAGGAATGGGTAGGTTCTGCTTGCTTGCTCTTTCGGTGACGAGATATACATTATATTTACTACATGCTTATTTTTCGTAAGGTCAGCGATATTTGCCCCTGGCTCGATGATCAGATGAAACGAGACCATTCTGTTGGTTTTATTCCAACAATGGGAGCATTGCATGCAGGCCATGTTTCATTGATTCAGGCCAGTAAAACAGCTAATAATAACCATGGAGGTGGCGTGACCATTTGTAGTATATTCATTAATCCTACTCAGTTTAATGATCCCAAAGACCTCGAAAAATATCCTAGAACTTTTGATGCTGATTGTAAATTATTGACAGAAGCTAGTTGTGATGTTTTATTTTATCCAGCTGTGAGTGAGATATATCCTCCAAATTTAAAAGAAATAAAAGTCGACTTAGAAGGCTTGGATCAAATCCTGGAAGGCGAGCATCGCCCTGGACATTTCAAAGGGGTAGTGCAAGTAGTGCATCGATTATTGGATATTATAAAACCACATTACTTGTATATGGGACAAAAAGATTTTCAGCAATTTACGATCATCAGACATATGATAAAAAATTTTAATATGTTGACACAACTCGTAGTATGTCCAATAGCACGAGAGCCTCATGGATTGGCTATGTCCTCCCGCAATGTTCGTCTGAGTGATACGGGCAGAATGTTGGCAGGAATGATTTATTCCATACTCCAAAAAGGATTGGCCTTAAGAAATGTAAAAAACCCTCAGTGTGTATGTGATTTTTGTTTCGAAAGCTTAACTGTGGAGCCTTTTAAAGTAGAATATGTGCTCATCGTTGATACTCGGCATTTAAAGACGATTTCGAATTGGTCGGATTCAGGCGAGAAAGTAATCTGTATTGCGGTATGGTTGGAAGGTGTGCGGTTGATAGATAATATCGTGTTTCAATAATCTAAAAATGATTTTTTAGTATTTGTAAAAACAATAATTGATATCATCTCCATAATTTCAAAGTGCTATGAATGAATAAGGGCCAAGTCAGAAGACCTAGCCCATATAAACAAATGAATTATCGGGGTTTATCAATCTATACTAAACTTTTTGGTACATAACGTTTAATAATAGTATTGGATATAAAGAACAAACAATTTGCTTGTCGTATTGGTTCCAAATCGGCTTTTAAGATCTAAATAAATTTAAGCTAGCCAAGGTGCGATAAACCTTTCACTTTTGGTGCAATGGTTTTAAGGTCAATAACTTATCTAAATTTGGTTTATGCAACCAATTTGCTCAATTCCTTGCTTCCAATTGCAATAAATCATACTGTGTAACTTAGCTCACCGAATACCTTGACAATGCTTAATTTTGTGCGAATGTTATTACACATCTTTAAATCCAAGATTCATCGTGCAACCGTGACGGAAGCCAACCTCAATTATGTAGGAAGTATCACTATAGATGAGGACCTCCTGGATGCTGCCAAGATCTATCCAGGAGAGAAACTACAGATCGTCAATGTCAATAATGGTGAACGGCTGGAAACATATGCCATCAAAGGCCCCAGAGGTTCCGGCTCTATCTGTCTCAATGGTGCTGCTGCACGTAAAGCTGAGGTAGGTGATATTGTCATACTCATCTCTTATGCACTCATGACCCCTGAGGAAGCAGGTACGTTTACACCTATCAATATTTACCCTGACGAACACAATAGATTAAGTCAATAATTTTCATGATAAGATCAAGGATCACTTCTTACCTCCGATTTCTGATTTTTTTTACTTTTGGAGTTGGATTATTCTATTATGTATTTAACGGCCAGAACGAGGTCTATAAAGCACAATGCCTCCAAGACCCGAGCCATGTAGGCAATTGTTCATTATGGTCTAAATTATTGGAAGACATTAAGCAATTAGATCGGTTATTGATATTTATGGTCATGGTATCATTCG
>JAYSTG010000595.1:0-21192 GCA_043719965.1 Saprospiraceae bacterium
GCAAACGTGTCATTGGCTAAACCAGGATTGCTGCATACTAGCGCAGCATCGGAGGAAATTACAATAGTATCCATCACCGGTACACAGGAATTGATAACAACGGAAAGATCAGATCGCATCGCTGTCACAATGACCGTATACATGGATCCCATCGCCATAGGTACTTTGATAGGATTGGTCGTCTGTCCAGTAGACCACATAAATGAAAGTGGACAACCGATCGCAGCTGATGTGGTATCTGCGAAAAGCAAGACACTGTCGCCCATACACATTTGCATGATCTCTACATCAAAGGATGGAAAAAAAGTAATGGATGCCGTATCACATAACAGAATATTGCCTATACAAGTCGTATCAGAAGGTCGAGTCGTCACTATATATCTGAAAATGGAACCATCACAGTCTGAAATCACCCCATGTACACCCTCATTGTATTGAACATGGATTACTGATGAATCTATACCTGTATATAATACAATATTAGCTAAGGTTGGATCATCGGGGCTACTCCATTGGGGGTTTGATGCATTATTGACTGATACGGTGGCATTACAAGGCAATATCGCTACCGTATCCTCCACAGTGGGCATCACAAATTGTTTGATATTGACAGAGGACTGATCATTGCCTGCTTTGCACAGTAATATAATATACGTGCTATCGCCAGGTACACAAACTCGCGAACCATTTGCTCCGCCCGGATTACTTGCCTTCAGCATATTACAAATACTTTGTTTCGTACCCGTCTTGCCAGAAATATAAAATTCCTGAGCCGAAGCTCCTATATATTGGGCTGATAATCCTACTGCATCTGGGCCCATCGTGATCACCAATTCAAAACAAGCTGCATTATTACCTGCAACACAATTGGATAATGGAGCATTATTTCCAGCACAACCTTGCATGCGACTTCTCGCGATCAATGAAAAAACTTGCTGAGTATCTAAAGTAAAATCAATGGTATAAGTAGGTATGGGTGGATTAATATTTCCGCCTACCGTGTCACACACATTACATTGCAGATCGATACAGCTGTAACTACCGGAGTCCACAGGAATTTGAATAGATGCATTGCTGACGCATTGCAATACAATATCATAATCACCCCCGTTAGGAAAAGGACCATAATAAAAATACTCATCATCATTCACTATGGCCGCAAGACTGATATTAGCTGCCGGAGCTATCAAATCTACTATCTCGGTAGAGGTCGGAATATCTTGTCTTACTCCAATATTATCCGCTATGGGAGCAGTACTTAAATCTTTGACGATATATTGCTCAGCCATACCACTTGGAGTAAAAGCTCTAAATCCTACAAAATAAAAGCCAGGGTTTTCAGGACGACAAATCAACATGATATTATCTACTTGAGCATCACAGGCCACAAACTGTAAATCTTCTTTGACATTCGAAGTCGCCTCGCTTGATTTAATAAACGTGCGATCGATGAATCGCTTGGTGACATCTTGGTTCCAAATTCCAAAAGCCAAACATAGGCATGCCAATAGCGACACTACATGATATCGGTTCATCATTTCAGGTTTATAGTTTTCTCTGCCCCCTAATTTTTTAGGAGGTTGGTTTTAAATCAATTATTTATGACTCCGAATACGCTCAAGTAAATAAATAATATAATTATATTGTAAATATATACTAGGTTGATATAATATAGTTAATGAATAAGCTAAATAATTTATTTAATATATTATATATATGTAGATAAAATTTTGAATAAGACTAAACTCATGAAATTTAATAACCATAATATTTAAATATTAAATGTTTTTAATGTATCCTAAGATTATGGTTATAATAATATGTTAAACATTATGTAATATTTAAATATATTATATATATAATTTATAAAATATTGAAATATAACAGATATACATATTATAATTATTTACATTTCACTTTATATTAAAGCTTATGTGATTTTATTAAAAAGCCAATTTTTATTAGGTAGATAATGAATAGGTAATTTAAATTTGGTTTCTAATATTTTTTCAATTTTAAAAAATATTGAAAAATAGTAACCTGAATCGACCAAAATAACGCAAGTTATATATATAACAAATATGTCATGTATTGTTTAGAGGTGGGATTGCTTTGAGATTTGGATGCATAAAACGTGTTTAATGTACCTTTAAAATGTATCCAGTATAGATACAACATCTTATAATGTATAAATGAGCACGATGATTCACATCGTTTTAGAATAAGATAAAGTTTATTTATTCTGATGTCTAATTCTTCCCTAACATAGGGAATTCGCATCATACTGTGTTTAAACTTTAATATAGACTCCCTTCTTATCCAACCACCATCCTGCAGTCCAGCAGACTAACATAAAAGAGATTGAAAATAGAAATGATCCAGTATAACATCCCATCGGAGAAAACACAGTCTGGTAAATCATAGAATACCAGGATCTACCATCAGTAGTTTGTAGAAACCAGAGCAAGATGGCCAACACTTCAGATAATAAATAAATAAAAAGTGGATTGCGCCCTGCGATTTGAAAGAATTTCACGCCTTTAGTAAAACCTAATATATCAATGAGGTATGCAATAATGGATAAAATGATCATATCCCAACCCACGGTCTGCAATACAAACGAGGAAGTCCATAATTTTTTATTGATGGGAAAGAATTCATTCCAGCCCCAGCTTAGTAAGATCAACGCAAAACCAACCAAACTCAATTTCATCAGGATATCTTTGGTCACGCCTTTAGTCATCAGCCAACAAGCAACCAAATAACCTACCAGTACATTGACAATAGAAGGTAGCGTGCTCAATATTCCTTCTGGTTCGAACGCTACTCCTTCCCCATGATACATATGGCTTTCGCCTAGAATGGCGAGATCTATTTTTTGACCTAAATGTCCCACCATGGTATAGTCTCCTCCCCATGACATCAAGCCCCAATACAGCAATAGCATTCCACAGCTTATGATGACAATTTGTTTCCATGAAAAATTAAGGATGATGATAGCTCCAATCCCATAACCAAGCGCTATGCGTTGTAATACACCGAATATTCTGGTATTCTGAAAAGCATTAAACTGAAGACCGGTATCCGTATGATGAACAAAGGGAAACCAATACATCAAAAATCCCAATAAAAATATGATAGCAGTCCGTTTTAAAATCTTCTGATAAACCAGACTGCTTGCAAGATGTTCCCAACTTTTCTTACTAAAATAAATAGCATTACCTACGGCAAATAAAAACGAAGGAAAAACTAAATCTGTTGGAGTAAATCCATGCCAAGCTGCATGATTTAAAGGTCCAAAAACACATGATCCATTACCAGGAGTATTCACAACGATCATAAAACAAACCGTGAGGCCACGGAAAACATCCAAAGAGATATTGCGGGATTGGATATTCATTATTAAGGTTTGATTAATTGATTTACTGGAGAAGAATTGTTTTTGATGATTTCAGCAAGGTGAGTGAGTTCAACATCCAATAACTTGGTGACTTGCTCTTTGACTTGTCTGGCCTGTTGAGTGGGAGGAAAATCACCCTGGCCTTGTTCCACCATTAAAAAAGCCAATCGATTATTTAATTTCACACCATAGTTGATGGGGTCTTGATTGCTTTTATTTCTGGTTTCATGAATATTATTTTCAATCGTAGTCAGTTCTTCCTCATATTTTTTGAATTTTTCTACCATGTTTTTATCTTCTGAAAATTTCTTTTTTAAATAAACCAGATCTTCTTTGGTTTTCCGAATATCGAGAATGGCTTGATGTGCTTCGCTCACTTTATCTCGCACCCCGATTAGAAAATCAAATTGTTCTTTGTATTCAGCAGGTGTAGTTTTTACTCTAGGATCCCCCAGAATTTCGACTTCTTGCTCTGTGACTAAGCCATCCACTGTGAGGCGCGCTTTGTATTTACCTGGTATAGCCTTAGGTCCAAGATTGGGTGATGAATAAAAAACCATTCCAGGAAATGTTTTATACCCGGCATATCGCATATCCCATACTTGTCGATTACCTCCCGATTTAAGATCCAAGCTCTCTCCACGCTCTTTGCTGTTATTGGAAAATGATTTTACCAGATCTCCATCGAGCTCCAGGATATCCAGTTTGACTTCAGTTTTATCCGATACCTTTTTTACAAAAAAATAAAACTGTACTCCTCCGGGATGATTTTGGCCTTCCAATTTACGATCGACTGATCTAAATCCACCTGAGCCCCCGGCCATTCGATAAGTGGGCATGGGTTGATATAAATGATGATCTTTAGTCACGACCTCCTCCTTAAGTTGATGCAACGGTGTCAAGTCATCGATCATCCAAAAACTCCGGCCATGTGTAGCTGCAATGAGATTATCATTTTTGATCGTCAAATCATGAATAGGCACTGGTGGTAAGTTTAATTGGAATCGAGACCACGAAGCCCCATCATCAAAAGAAACCCACATGCCTTTTTCAGTGCCTGCATATAATAATCCATTTCGTTTGGGATCAGCACGGACTACACGGACAAACTCTTCCTTTGGAATGCCATTGGTGATGGTAGTCCAGGTAGATCCATAGTCTGTAGACTTATAGATGTATGGTGTATAATCTGCAAATTTATACGAGGTGGCTGCTACATATACTTTTCCTTTCTGGGTGGCACTAGGCTCGATGCTATTCATCATATTATACTTGGGAGAAGTGGGCGGTGTGACATTTTTCCAAGATTTACCACCATCTCTCGTGACATGCAATAGCCCATCATCGGATCCTGTCCAGATCAAATCTTTTTCCAATACAGATTCTTGCATACAAAAGATATTGGCATAATATTCAGCTCCTGTATTGTCTTGAGTGATTGGTCCTCCACTGGATTTTATGGTTTCCGGTTCGCCGCGAGTTAGATCCGGACTGATGACTTCCCAGGAAGTACCGCCATCGCGGGTGACATGGAGGTAATGAGAACCTGCATATAATTTTTTGGGATCATGGGGGCTATACAGTAGAGGGTAATTCCAATTAAATCTATATTTCATCACTTCGGCGCCTCGACCTACAGGATTGTCCGGCCAGATATTGACAGACCGTTGTTGCCCTGTCTCGTGATCCAGCATATCCATGTACCCTTTGTATTCACCGCCATATACTATATTATTATTCGTTGGATCTATTGCCAGATAAGAGCTTTCACCACCTGCGGAAGGTTCCCAGTCACTTTCCGTGATTGAATTTCCTTTGGACCTATGATTGATACGTATACTCGTGTTGTCTTGTTGAGCGCCATAGATGCGGTAAGGGAAATGGTCATCTGTGATCACACGATAGAATTGTGCAGTAGGTTGATTGTGATAAGTAGTCCAATTAGCGGATCCATCCGTACTGATCTGAGCCCCACCATCATTGGCCACAATCATCCTTTGATTATCATCCGGATCTATCCAGAGGTCATGATGGTCTGCATGTGGAGTAGGAACGGCTACGAAAGACTTACCTCCATCCTTGCTTTTAAAAAAAGCAACATTGCATACATAAACAATGTCTTCATTTTTGGTATCAGCATAGATGCGTGTATAATACCAAGCTCGTTGGCGTATGCCTCGGTCTTCATTCATTTTAGTCCAGGTCTCACCAGCATCATCGGATCGAAAAAGGCCACCATCCTCAGCTTCTATCATAGCGAATATACGTTCAGAATTTACTGGCGATACTGCTAATCCAATGATACCAAGAGTTCCTTTCGGTAGCCCCTGCTTATGCGTCAGTTTTTCCCAATGATCACCACTATCCGTACTTTTCCAAATATGGCAATCGGGACCACCACTGTCCATGCGCCATCCATTGCGTGTCATATTCCAGGTGCTGGCATAAAGTATTCGTGGGTTGTTGGGATCCATGACCAAGTCAGCGGCTCCAGCTTTATCATTCACATATAATATACGACTCCAAGATTTACCTCCATCTATAGATTTGTACACCCCTCGCATTGCATTCGGTTTCCATAGATTGCCTAAGGCAGCAACATATACAATGTCAGGATTGGAAGGATGAATTCTGATTCTCGAAATATGCCTTGAATCGGATAATCCAATATGGGTCCAGGTTTTGCCTGCATCAGTACTTTTCCACACCCCCCATCCAGAGGAAGTATTACCACGCAGAGTTTGTTCGCCTTCACCGACATAGATGACATTCTGATCGGAGGGTGCCACTGCTACTGCACCTATAGTACCACCGAAATATTTATCAGTAATATTTTCATAGGTAGTTCCCCCATCTTGGGTCCGCCAGACACCTCCACCTACTCCTCCGAAATAATAGAGATTGCGATTGCCTCGAACCCCTGTCACCGTACAGGATCTTCCACCTCGGAAGGGACCGATTTCACGCCAGGTGATTCCATTGTAAAGTGAAGGATCGTATTGAATGATTTTTTCAGCTGAAAAAGTTTTGACAGTTGAGGCTTTATTAGAAGAAAATTTTTGAGCTTGGATAAAATGTAGTTGAGTCAAGAAAAATAAACTTGCCAAAAGACTTAGACTTTTCATAATCGCGGATTGATAGAAATGAAGTAAGCCTCGAAAATACAAAATGTATGATCTTAAACTTGATGATTTTTTATGCTTTGATTTCTGAGAACTTCCTGATTTAAGTTATTGTGTCGAAAAAAAACACTCATTAAAAATATAAAACTATCTAACTTTCCCCTTTAACCTGGGCCGTGAAGGAAATTCGTGCTATCGTCAAGCAATATGATCAAGCCTTAAGACTAGGCAAATAAACCGCCGATATTATCAAGTAAGCTGGTTGGTAATAATATTATTAAAATACTGTTAACTTTGTTAAAGATGAAATACTTAGTGATTTACGATAAAGCTAAAGATGGTACCATATGGGCCAGGGTGCCTGATCTTATTGGATACAACAGTTGCGGCTCCACTATCCAGGAAGCTAAGCCTAATGTAAAAGAAGCAATTTCACTTTATATAGAGACTGCAATAGAGGAGGGGATTCCGATTCCTGCGCCTCATCATATTGAGGCAGAAATGATAAAAGTATAATAATTGGTTTAAGCCCAATCTAAAATATCAACTCCTCTGCTCACATTGGAGAATCTTCGAGAAATTGATTTAAGCTATTGTCTCGAAAAAAATCCCCATTAAAAATGTAAAACTGTCTAACTTTCCTCTTTAACCAAAGGGCCGTGAAGGAAATTCGTGCTATCGTCAATCAATATGATCAAGCCTTAAGACTAGGCAAAAAAACAGCATTGGCTACCGTAGTCCATCTGGAGGGCTCTTCCTACCGACGCCCAGGCGCTCGTATGCTTATCGAAGATGATGGTCATATCACCGGAGCTATCAGTGGCGGATGTCTAGAGGGTGATGCATTGCGCAAGGCATTGCATGTAATTGCTCAAAATAAAGCTATGCTAGTCACCTATGATACGATGGACGAAGACGATGCAAAGTTTGGAGTGGGATTGGGCTGTAACGGTATCATCCAGGTGTTGATAGAACCGATTGATTCCAATGAAGCATTGAACCCTATCGAGCTATTGAAGCAAGTAGTTTCGAAAAGAAAAGATGCCATCTTACTCACTTTATTTAATCTCCAGGATCGCAAAACCTATCAACCTGGCACGTGTATAATGTACCGAGGAATAGAGGACATCACTGAGATAGCAGTTGATTTACCCGATTTAGTACATCGCGATATAGAAATCGCTCTGATGAGCAGATCTTCATTTTTCAAGGAGTACCCATGGAAGGATCAAATTCTTACTGGTTTCATAGAATATATCGATGTACCCATTGCTTTGATGATCATCGGGGCGGGCAATGATGTCTATCCTTTAGTAGAGATGGCTAATATCCTGGGATGGGAACCTCACGTGATCGATGGCAGAGCAAATTATGCCACGCAGGACCGATTTGCATCTGCATGCAGCATATTGGTCGCTAAACCTGAAAAAGTATTGGATCAAATCCAAGTCGATCATCGGACTGTGTTTGTGTTGATGACACACAATTATAATTATGATCTAGCCATGCTTAAAGCATTACTCAAAGTGGAGACCCCCTATATTGGATCTTTAGGCCCAAGAAAAAAACTGGATCGAATGTTGGAGGAATTAAGTCTACAGGGCATCCATCCAAGTCCAGCCCAATTAAATAAAATATTTGGACCAGTGGGCCTGGACCTGGGGGCTGAAACTGCAGAAGAAATCGCACTCTCCATCCTATCTGAGATTAAAGCGGTCTTATCAGATCGCAATGCAAGCCCACTGCGCAACTCAGGAGAATTTATACATTCCAGAGCGGAATTAAAAATTACTTCTTCTGACCATACTTAATCCACCTATGAACAAAAATGTCATATTGGATAATATCGGCATCATTATACTTGCTGCAGGAGGTTCTACCAGGCTCGGTACTCCCAAACAATTGCTCCAGGATGGTGATGGGGTCTCTATGATCAGACGCATCAATACCATAGCTCAGACCATTGGATGTAAAACGGTCATGACTATACTAGGTGCCAACCACCAGCTGATATCTAAAGAAATTGAAGATCTTGGAGGGCAAATTTTAATAAATGACAAATGGAAATCCGGTATATCCTCATCCATAAAATTAGGCATAGAAAAGATTAATCAAGATGAACCAGGGATAGAAGCGTTATTATTTTTAGTTTGTGATCAGCCATTTATAGGTATAAAATTGATGGAACAAATAATTCATCAGTATGCTACGACCGGTAAACCTATCGTGGCCAGTTGTTACCAAAATATCATGGGCACTCCTGCTTTATTTGATCGGTCACTATTTCCGGAATTATTGAAGCTATCGGGTGATCGAGGTGCTGGAGTGGTGATTAAAGATCAAATAGAAAAAGTGGCTTTGGTAGATTTTAAAGAAGGCGCTTTTGATATCGATACCAGGCAGGATTATGAATTATTTTTAAGTAAAGTTTGATAGAATTGATTTGAATGGCATGCAGTTATTTTTTCCAATATTTTCATTATCTTTTTAGCTTTTTTAATATACTCTTCTTCTTCCTTCCATTCTTAGAATTGTCGTCACAGTTATAGATAAGCCTTAAGCTATCTCTAATAACCTATTTTAGCTTGATGTACTAAAATAATTGGGTACTCTCTTTCGTAAATCATTGAAATAAATTTCGATATACCCTAATTGCTTAAAAACTTTATAAGCCAGTCCAGATGACTCTGCGTCGAACGCAGGAAATAAATAATTGAGTAGCAATTTAATTAACATGGTCCGACCCAGATAATAATCAATCCAATGTCTATGAAAATTCATAATTTTATTAATATGAAACAGATTTTTATACCACTTATAGCAGTCTCATTTATCTTGATATCCTGTGAAACCAATTTTATTAAAAAAGAAAACTCAATAGCCATGAAAGCAGAAGATAGTACGACCAGACTTACATTAGCCACTGTCGAGAGATTTAATGCGGCTTTCAATCGGCACGATGCAGCGGAAGTAATGAAAAACATGACAGAGGATTGCGTCTTTGAAAACACAAGCCCTCAGCCAGATGGAACTCGTTTAGTGGGAGCTGCAGCAATAAAGACTTATTGGGAAAAATTCTTCACCAATAATCCCGAATGCAATATTTGAAGCAGAAGAAGTATTTGCTACCGGCGATCGATGTGTGGTGCGGTGGATCTATCGCAAAATCAAAGATGGAAAGCCCTGGCATTTGAGGGGAGTAGATTTATTCAAAGTAAGAGATGGAAAAGTGGCAGAAAAATTAGCGTATGTGAAGGGTTGATTTTTTCCGGAGTATTATAAGTCTATATCATACCCTTCTCTTTCTGACATTGAATCCATATTTCCACTCTAGCTTTAGAATGAATCCTTCAATATAATCCATATCAAAAAAATAAAAATTTTTTTGGTATTGATTTGGTATATTGCCACTAGGATTTTGTATCTTACTGATAGTAGCTCCATTAAGCCAACCCAATATGTTAACCAACCGATGCTAATTGATTAATAATGAACTGCGATTCCTGTAAAAGGAAATATACCATTGAAGTGAAATCTTCAGGATTTTGGGCTACATTATTTTTATTAATATTGCCTAAATGTCCATTTTGTATATTAGCTTATAGCAGTACTATTGCTTTATGTACTACGACGCCAGCTATGAAAGATCATTCCGGATTCGCAGTATGCTTGGTCGTATTGAGTGGATTTATCGTTATGATTTCTATGGTCGTGCGATATAAAGGATTAAAAACACTAGTATGCTTATTTCTCTCTGGTATCGGAATGATACTGGCTATTCAAGCTATTGCCAATCAAACTTCGATGAGCGGATATTATATAGGTGTGTTTTTAATTGCATTTGGATTATGGTTAAACGGTAGCCTAGTATCCTTGGTGAAATTTATCATTCAAAAATCGAAGCCTCCCACTATTCCAACATCTTTCTACAAACAATAAAATAAAAAAACCTTACTTAAATAAATTTTTAGATCATGATTGCACAATCTTTTAATTACGAAGCGCCGCCGACTTTGGCTCAGGCGATCAGTCTGCTTCAAAAACATGGAGATGACGCCAAAATACTTGCCGGAGGTCACAGCCTTCTACCGATGATGAAACTGCGATTTGCCAGTCCAGCCATCCTCATTGATATCAATAACATACCTGGACTTGCTGACATCACTGTTGATGGTAATACGATCAAAATCGGGGCACTGACCCGCGAAGTACAAGTAGAACATTCCGATCTGCTCAAAAAACATTACCCCATATTTGCAGATGTCACTAAACAAATCGCCGACCCACAAGTACGCAATATGGGCACGATCGGTGGCAATCTAGCGCATGGTGATGCCGCTAATGATCATCCTGCGGTCATGCTTGCGCTCGGAGCGAAAGTGATCGCCACTGGACCTAGTGGGAGTAGATCGATCGATATCAATGATTTTTTTAATGGATTTTATTCTACAGCTTTGGAGCCTCATGAAATCCTTACTGAAATTCAGTTCCCAATGCCTCCTGCCCATACCGGTAGCGCCTATCATAAATTGGAACGTAAAGTAGGAGATTATGCAACCGCAGGTGTAGCTGTGGTGTTGACCATGGATGGTGCTATATGTAAAAATATAAGTATAGGGCTTACTAATGTCAATCCCGTGCCCATGCGTGCTGCCCGTTCAGAGGAATTCTTAAAAGGTAAAGAATTGACTGATGCCAATATTAAAGAAGCGGGAAGACTAGCTTCAGAAGATTGTAGTCCATCTACGGATTTGCGAGGTAGTGAGGCCTATAAGCGTGATATGGTAGCAGTACTCGTAAGACGAATGATCAAATCATCTTTGTCTCGAGTTCAATAAATAAAATCGATAACTATTTAGAATCTAATAAATATGAAAATAAATGTAACTGTCAATGGCACTGCACATGAGCTTGATGTAGAGCCACGCACCTTATTAGTCCACCTTATTCGTGAAAACCTTAATCTCACCGGCACTCATATCGGATGTGACACCTCCCATTGTGGAGCTTGTACGATATTATTGAATGGCAAATCTGTCAAATCTTGTACTGTACTTGCCGTACAAACTAATGGTAAATCTGTTCAAACCATTGAAAGTATGGCGGCAAATGGACTTCATCCTCTGCAAGAAGGATTTCATGAAAACCATGGATTGCATTGTGGATATTGTACGCCTGGTATGATCATGAGAGCTTCAGAATTATTGGCAAATAATCCGAACCCCACAGAATCTGATATTCGATGGGGCATATCCGGTAATTTATGCAGATGTACCGGTTACAATAATATCGTCAAATCGATCCAATATGCTGCAGCAAAAATGAGAGGAGAAACCCCTGCATCCACTGAACCTCAATTTGTTTAATTCACCCATTTCATTCATTTTATAAAACATCAATCATCATGATTCAATGTAAAACTTCGAAAGCTATCAGTGGAATGGGTCACTCCATGAAACGAAAAGAAGACGCCCGATTTATACAAGGTAAAGGCAACTATGTCGATGATATCAAACTTGAGGGTATGCTCTATATGGATATAGTACGCAGTCCATATGCTTATGCAAAAATTAAAAATATCGATATCTCGGAGGCGATGAAAGTCCCTGGAGTAGCAGCAGTGGTCACTGGAAGAGATCTAGAAAAATACAACTTGCACTGGATGCCGACTTTAATGTCAGATACTCAAATGGTACTCCCAACGGATACCGTGATGTATCAATCACAAGAGGTGGCGGCAGTCATCGCCACGAGTAGGTATGCTGCTAGGGATGGTCGTGAAGCAGTGAAAGTAGAATACGAACCCATGAAGCCCGTGATGGATCCATACAAAGCTATGGAGCCAGGTGCAACAGTATTGAGAACTGATAAACCAGATAAAAAAGACAATCATATCTGGCACTGGGAAGTAGGTGATAAAGCCAAGACCGATGCTGTGTTTAGTAAAGCAGAAGTCGTAGTCACTCAAGACATGTATATTCCACGGATTCACGTGGCTTCTATTGAAACTTGCGGATGTGTTGCTGATTATGACAAAGTCAATAATCATCTTACGATGTATATGACTACTCAGGCACCCCATGCTATACGCACTGTAATTGCATTAGTAGCAGGGCACGTAGGGCTGACCGAAGAAAAAATCAGAGTGGTATCACCTGATATCGGAGGAGGTTTCGGTGGTAAAGTACCAGTCTATCCAGGATATGTGATTGCTATCGCAGTATCTTTTCTTACTGGCGCTCCTGTAAAATGGATTGAAGACCGCAGTGAAAATCTGCAAGCAGATTCATTTGCACGAGATTATCATATCACCGCTGAGATGGCTGGAACCAAGGATGGTAAAATTCAGGCCACACGATTTAAAGTACTTGCTGATCATGGATATACTGATGCCGCAGCAAATCCTTCAAAGTTTCCAACAGGATTATTTTCCATCGGGACGGGTTCATACGACTATGGGGCCAGCTATATGGAAGCAGATGCAGTCTATACCAATAAACCTCCAGGAGGTATAGCCTATCGATGTTCATTCCGCGTGACGGAAGCAGTCCATGCTATTGAGCGTATTACAGATCGTTTTGCATTAGAAGTAGGTAAAGATCCTGCACAGTTACGCATGGAAAATTTTATAAAGAAAGAAGATTTTCCCTGGAAATCACCTACAGGATGGATCTATGACAGTGGCGATTATCATGCTGGTTTGACTAAAGCGATGGAAGCTATTGATTACGAAGGATTGCGTAAAGAACAAATTCAAAAAAGAGCTGAAGGTAAATTGATGGGTATAGGTATCTCCACTTTTACAGAGATAGTCGGCGCCGGACCATCAAAAGACTTTGATATACTTGGTATCAAGATGTTTGATAGCGCTGAAATCAGAGTTCATCCGACAGGCAAAGCCATAGCACGATTCGGTACGAAATCTCAAGGTCAAGGCCATGAGACGACTTATGCACAAATCATAGCTGAAGTACTCGGCATACCAGCAGCTAATATTCAAGTCGAAGAAGGTGATACGGATACTGCACCGTATGGATTAGGTACCT
The DNA here is from genome assembly GCA_043719965.1 of Saprospiraceae bacterium. Classification (GTDB taxonomy): domain Bacteria; phylum Bacteroidota; class Bacteroidia; order Chitinophagales; family Saprospiraceae; genus JADJLQ01. The sequence continues at coordinate 13,569 of JAYSTG010000595.1, forward strand.
ATGCTAGTAGGAGTACTCCTACCGCTGGAGCTGCAGCTGCGGTGGCTGCAAAAAAATTAGTGGATAAAGCAAGAAAGATCGCTGCTTATCTTCTAGAAGTGAGTGAGACTGATCTGGAATGGGAACCCGGTAAATTTTGGGTGAAAGGCGCTCCTGAAAAATCTAAGACAATACAAGAAATCGTATTTGCATCCTATACCAATCATCCTCAAGGTATGGAAGCAGGATTTGAAGCGACTCATTACTACGATCCACCAAATCTTACATTTCCTTCGGGAGCTTATATCTGCGTAGTGGATATTGATAAGGAGACTGGACAGATTACCGTCCGACGATTTGTGGCTATAGATGATTGTGGGCATATCATCAATCCTATGATCGTGCAAGGACAGGTGCATGGAGGCCTGACTCAAGGTATAGCGCCAGCGATGTACGAAGAGCTGATCTACGACGAGGAGGGTAATTTACTCAATGGTACATTTATGGATTATTTAGTACCGACTGCTATTGAATCTCCAAATTGGGAAACCGGTCACATAGTCACACCTTCGCCTCATCATCCTATCGGAGCTAAAGGAGTAGGTGAATCTCCTACTGTAGGTGCGCCACCTGCGATTGCCAATGCCATCGTCGATGCTTTATCACCTTATGGAATTAAACATATGGATATCCCCATTACTCCTTTTAAAGTGTGGAAAGTCTTGAAAGAAAAAGGGGTCATCTAATGATAGCAAGTAGAATATAGGTCAATAGGGATTGACAATTTGACAATTTGACAATTGGAAGATTGGAAGATTGGAAATCCCTATTTTTCGTATGTAAATATTTAATAGTATGAATGCAAAAATCAATAAAACTATCAAAGTCAATCAACCCATCGATACGGTATGGCAACTGCTTATAGATCCTGAAAAGATAGTAGGCTGTGTACCTGGCGCTTCTTTGACTTCTAAAGAAAGTGAAAACGAATATAAAGGACAGGTCGAATTTAAAATGGGACCGGTTAAAGCTAAATACGATGGCTTAGTGACTTTCCTATCCCGTGATGCAGATGCAAAAAAAATGTCTTTAAAAGGTCTAGGCCTTGAAAGCAAAGGCAAGGGCAATGCTGAGATGATCATGGATGCCAAGCTTTGTCCGGTAGATACTAGTACGGAAATCAATCTGACGATGGACATCAATGTCTCCGGTATGATGGCCCAGTTTGGTTCAAGATTGATCCATGATGTATCCAGTCAATTGTTGGATCAGTTTGGTAAAAATCTGGAAGCAAAATTGATCGGAGGTGAAGTCGATAAAGATGTACATGCCGGATCGATCTTGGGTAGTGTAGTGAAGGGATTACTCGGGGGTAAGGATTGATTATCTAGAAACTTATGCTTAACTTTGAAAGATGGAAACTATTCAAGTTACAATTTCGGAAGGTGAAAAATCCAAATATGGTATAAAAAAACATATTTTAAGTTTTAATGAACTGAAAATAGCCATTAGTAATCAAATGGCCAAAGAGAATCTTAAACAATCCATAGAACTCGCAGCTAAATACGGACTTGATAAAATGACAATGGAAGAGATAAATGATGAAGTAAAAGCTGTGCGAGAGAATGCAAAAAATCATAATTGATACCAATATTTTCATTTCTGCATTAATTCAAGAAAGTTTTCCACATTTCATTGTTTATGAAATTGTATTCAATAATTTAGTACTTGTCTGTCTATCGGATGAAATACTAAACGAATATCACATTGTAGCTGCTCGTGAAAAATTTACAAAATACCCTGTATTTCATCAGAAAGCTGAAAACTTGTTCTTTAAAATCAAATCCGAAGCTTTGTATTTTAAATTGGATGATATCCCATCAATCTTAAAAGATACTTTTGATAACCATTATTTAGCATTGGCCAAAATCAGCAATGCAGATTTCATTATAACTGGAAATGTAAATGATTTTAAAATCGACGATTATTTTTCAACCAAAATTGTCACACCACGAGCCTATTGGGAAAACTTTAAACCAATTTAAAATTGCAAAAATTAAATATAGATTCGCCGGAAAACATTATAGATTCTCTATTTCAAGACGCGTATGTCGCTGACCCCGACTTGGCCGTAGTCCTTTACCTCGTATTAAAACTCAATAAACCCTTACTGGTCGAAGGACCTCCCGGAGTAGGAAAAACAGAAATCGGACTAGCATTATCCAAAATGCTTCAAGCACCATTTATTCGTTTACAGTGTTACGAAGGCCTGGATATCAATAATGCAGTCTATGAATGGAATTATCAAAAACAATTATTGAGCATTAAACTCCTGGAACAATCCGGCTCGAGTCTCGAAGTAAAAGAAAGTATCATTTTCTCTGAAGAATATATTCTTAAAAGACCGCTATTAAAAGCAATCACAGAGCCTACTCAAGCGCCAATACTATTAATAGACGAGATCGATCGAGCCGATGAAGAATTTGAAGCTTATCTGCTGGAATTATTATCAGCCTATCAAATCAGTATACCCGAACTTGGAACTATAAAAGCTGTCCACAAACCCATCGTTATACTTACCTCCAATCGTACTCGTGAGCTGAGTGATGCCTTAAAGCGACGATGTCTATATCATTGGATCGATTTTCCATCCTTGGAAAAAGAAAAGAAAATCGTGGAAAAACGAATGCCCGGTATAGAAGCAGAGCTATTAAATCAAGTGGTCAACTGTGTACAAAAGTTTCGGACCAAAGCTTTAACCAAACAACCCGGCATTTCAGAGACTTTAGATTGGGCTGAGGCGCTGATGGCGCTTGGCTATCGGGAAGTGAATGCCAAAGCTTATGAAGAGACACTGGGTGTATTGTTAAAATCAAAAGAGGATATTCGATTGGTGAGAGAGGAAGGAGTATTTGGATAATTTCTATTAAATTTGAAATAAAATAATATGACACCAATTACGATTGATAAAAAGAAATATGTTTTAATTCCTGAACAGGAGTTTTATGCATTACAAAAAAAAGCTGCACAAAAGACAAAAGCAGAAAGATTATTAACTGTTCAAGAGTCCCGTGCCTACGGTAAAAAACTTGTAAAAAAATGGCTAGGCGAAAAGTCATTGTAAAGGAATCTGCTTCTGAGAATATTGCTGCCATCGCCGCTTTTATTGTATCTAAAGGAATGATATCGACCGCGATTAAATTTGTAGATGAAGTACATGATTTCATTTACAGATTAGGTGATGACAAAAGATCTTATCCGATTTGTCAAGACCCTAAGAGAAAATTGGAAAGATATAAATGTGTCAACTATAAGAAAAAATTTACAATCGTTTTAATTGAATCTGATGTTGAGATAATAATTTGTGATTTTATTTCATCGCAATTAATTTATTGGTAAGGCATCCATAATGACACCACAAGCCTATATCACTACTTCCATTACTAAAGCCATACTTGGTTTCTTTCAGTTCCTACGATCTCATGGATTCAGTGTAGGCTTGGATCATAGTAAAGAAGCTCTATGGATAGGCCAAACTCCCATTCTATCCAATAAGGCACAGTTCAAAATTGCACTGGCTGCTCTATGTTGTACATCTCGGGAAGAACAAATATTGTTTTCAAATCTTTTTACTAATTATTGGGATACCAATCCATTGGATCTGGGAGAAATGACTTATAAAACTTCCAGGTTGGGTCAGGTGCAGAAAAAAACAAATACTTCAATAGTCATGCTGGGTCAGGGTAAATCCAATGATGATCCCAAAGATGAAGCCAATGAAGTATCCGGATCGAATGCACAGGAACGATTGCAAAAGTCGGACTTTACTAAAATAGCAGCTATAGATGAAGCACCATTAATAGAATTAGCCGATCGGCTGTTCAAAGAATTTGCAGTACGCATGCGGCGTAAGCATAAATCCCGACTTGACCGAGGGATCAAATTGCATATGGCCAAAACGATTCGCAAAAGTATAGAGACTGGGGGCGACCCCATCAGTATTTATAGATCTATTCGTAGAACAAAAAAACGAAGGCTCATCGTACTACTGGATGTAAGTGGATCTATGGATAAATATAGTTTTTACTTACTTCGTTTTATTTATGCTTTAAAAAAATATTTTAGAAGTTTAGAGGCTTTAGTTTTCAGTACAAAATTGATCTCCATTTCCAAAGCCATAAAATCAATGCAGATCGACCAAGTATTGCATGAGATTTCTGCACACGCTGATCATTGGTCCGGTGGCACGCGCATCGGAGCCTCTCTCGAGACATTTAATCAAAAGTTTGCCAAAAACCTGCTCCATGGTTCACCAGTAGTCATCATTTTAAGCGATGGATTGGAAACAGGTGAACCAGCCTTATTAGCCAAGGAACTGGAAAAAATCAAACGACGGAGTAAAACCTTAATCTGGCTCAATCCACTAAAAGGAATGCAAGGATATGAGCCCACAGCAGCAGGTATGCAAGCAGCTCTTCCATCTATCCACGAGTTCAGATCTGCACATAATCTTCAAAGTCTGATGGAACTTGAAAATTTATTGATGAATGTATAATTTAGAAAGCTATGATTTAACGATTATGGCAAAAATTGCCAAAGCCAATATGAGGCAGAAATACATATCAAGAGCAATACATGAATTTCTGAACTCATTTTCTGACTTAGATTCATATTATTAAAAAGTTGAAGCAAAATTTGAAACCGTAGGATAAGCATGTAAATTTAAGGTAAACAAGAAGTTATTTTGGTTCTTCGTGACTTTTAGTGGTTAAAGAAACTATAGTTAATTTTTTTTTAATTTTGCCTTACTTTTTTTTCCGCAAAAAAAGTAACAAAAAAACTCGCGCTATTCAATGTTCTAGCATTAAAGTAAAGCTGCCTCAAAAAACCTGCCTTACACAGACAGGCTCGCTTGGTGATCATGATACTTTCTATTGTTTCTCCTCGGACAATTGATCATATGTTGCTTTCAAGCTACCTCGTGCCTGCCCTCCGTGAGGCGGGCTCGACCCCTGCCCGACTAAGTCATTCCCGTCCGATCCGGCACGGGCGGGCAGGCGGGAGTTTTGAGGTACTATCCAACCCTAGATCCTAGATTTTCTCTAACTTACAATGTGGTTATTAAATATTTTTTTTAAAAAAACCTACTCACTAAACCAAAGAAAAAGATATTTTTAACCAATAGAAATAAAGTAATTTTGCTAGAAGTGTTGTGCACATGACTGACGAATATTTAAATGCTATACTTCAATTCAAAAAAGATCATGAAGATTTTGCGATCGTCACCGTCATCAGTCGTCATGAGCCATCCTCCGGCAAAGTTGGAGATAAAGCCCTCGTCAATCCATATGGCAAACTCTCAGGGTGGATAGGAGGCGGCTGTGTAAAATCTATTGTTTGTAAAGAAGCAGTAGATGCTATCCAGTCAGGCCATGCCCGACGCGTGATCATTGGTCAAAAAGAAAACTTATCCTCTTCCGCTGATTTAAAAATTTATAAAATGACTTGTCAAAGTGAAGGTACTGTAGAAGTATTTATCGATCCTCAAGTGCAAGCGCCTCATCTTATCATCATGGGTAAGACCATGATTGCAAGAGCAGTGGCCCGACTTGCAAAAGTATCCGGCTACCGAGTCACCGTCATGGGACAAGATGCTGATGTCGATTCTTTTGGGGATATAGATTCCTACATCAGTACCTTTGATTTCAGTACTATTCCACCCAACCCTGGTCCATATATATTAATAGCTACACAGGGTGAGTCAGATGAACAAGCACTAGAACAAGCGTTGCGTCATCCTTCATCCTATATCGGTTTCATTGCCAGCCGTAAAAAGAAAGAAGCCGTATGGAAGTATCTATTAGAACATGGAGTAGCTCAAAAAACATTGGATATAATCTACAGTCCTGCAGGCATTGATATCCATGCTAAAAAACCGGAAGAGGTAGCCATAAGTATACTGGCTCAGATCATTCAAGTCAAATCAGGTCAATCTCATAGACCTACTTTGGAAAAGGAAAAAGTCTTATCTCAATATTATATCAATCCTGTCTGTGGTGTGCCCGTGGATAAAAATAATCCTAAACATGTCATAGAATACAGAGGTGAAAAAGTATACTTCTGTTGTGATGGATGTAAGGTGAGTTTTGAGAAAGAGCCTGGTAAGTATATAGCTGAGCTAGCTAAATAATTTACATAGTGGATTTAAATTTTGTTCTTGTATTGATTGCTTCTCTATCGCGTAAATTCCACTACGCGAATAGTCTATTCTATTTTGTACACTAAACCTTTCATCGTTTCAAATTGGACTAGTCCATTGGGAGTTTTATTGAATGGAATGCTTTGTCCGTTACTGCTAATTTTCAAAATAGGCTTGTCTTCGATGGTGCACCATCCACCAGATTTTGATTTTATGACTAACTCTGTGATCTGCTTATTCTTCCATGCATAATCTAATTCAAATCCACCGCGTGCACATACCCCTTTATATTCACCTTCGCTCCATTCATCAGGCAGTGCGGGTAATAGTTTTATATATCCATCGTGGGATTGCATCAGCATCTCAGTGATAGCTGCAGTAGCGCCAAATGTGCCATCTACCTGGGGAGCTTTGCCACACAATGCAAACAATGAAGTGCAAGTCTGATCTTTTATAAATCCTTTATAGATCTTATTAGCTCTGTTGCCATCTCCTAATCTTGCCCACAGCGCCATCTTCCATGCTCTGGACCATCCGGTAGATGCATCGCCTCTTTCTTCAAGTACTTTTTTGTATGATGCTATCAAAGCAGGAGTTCGTTTTTCATATAAAACTTTACCAGGGTATAAACCATACATATGAGAGTAGTGTCGATGATTTTTTTCCAATGATTTCCAATCTTCTGCCCACTCCTGCAATGAACCGTCTTTTCCAATCTGTGGGGGTACCAATTTTGCCCTTGCCTTCAAGACCTCTTGCACAAAAGAATTTTTCTTACCTACGATATCAGAAGCTTCAATAAAATATCCAAATAAATCATAGAGGATCTGCATATCCATAGAAGCGCCAGCGCAGATCGTAGTGCCCTCTCTAAAACCTGCAGTCACTTCATCAAAATAAGGTTTATTCCCTCCACCATCCGGAAAATTCTCAGGCGAAGTGGAAGGATTAGTGACTACCCACTTCCCATTAGGATGAGGCTTTAAAAAATCCATAAAAAACTGAACCGATCCCTCTAAAATGGGATATACTTTTTTTAAAAAATTAATATCCATGTTGTATTGATAATGTTCCCATATATGAGTACAAAGCCATGCACCTCCAACAGTAAATGTACCCCAGGTAGGGCCATCCATGGGCGCTGCTACTCTCCAGAGATCTGTGTTTTGGTGAAAGACCCAACCTCTTGCACCATAATGTTCTCTGGCTACTTGGCTTCCCTGATCGGTCAACTCTCGAATCATATCAAATAATGGTAAAGCACATTCCTGCAAGTTGCTACTTTCTACAGGCCAATAATTCATTTCCGTATTGATATTGGTAGTATATTTTGAATCCCAGGATGGATTCATATCATCATTCCATATACCTTGTAGATTGGCGGGCTGTGTACCTGGTCTTGACGATGAAATCATCAAGTATCTGCCGAAATTATAACTCAAAGCA
>JAYSTG010000596.1:0-2753 GCA_043719965.1 Saprospiraceae bacterium
TCAATCTGTCATAATAATCTGTACCCATGCGAGTAGCCATTTTTCCAGGATCCTTTGATCCTATCACCATAGGTCATGTCGATATCATCCGTCGGGCATTACCTTTGTTTGATAAGATCATCATAGCTATAGGTACGAACACACAAAAAAAATCCTTATTCAGCCTGGAACAACGAAAACAGTGGATACGAGAGGTATTTTCAAAAGAATCAAGAATATCGGTCGATCATTTTGACGGGCTTACCGCAGATTATGCGAAAAAGATAAACTCCAATTATCTTTTAAGAGGATTGAGAAATGGTAGTGACTTCGACTATGAAAAAACGATTTCTCAAGTGAACCATACCATCAGTAAGGGCCTCGAAACTATATTTTTTATCAGCAGTCCTGAAGTAGCTCATATCAGTAGTACTGTTGTACGAGAAATCATCAGTGGCGGAGGTGATGCCAGCCCTTTCATACCAAAAGAAATAAAATTGAAAGCTTAAAACCATGAAAGGATTTTATAATATTCCACCTATTATCAACGAACCCGTCTGGACTTACAAACCTGGATCACCGGAACGATTGGCCTTGGCTAAAGCTATAGCGAAAGCCAAATCAAAAACTAATGATATAAAAATGGTCATTGGAGGTAAAAAAATTTCCAGTGGTCCTCCGGTTGCAATCACAGCACCTCACGATCATCAACAGGTCTTAGGTCACCATTCCAAAGGCACTGCTGGTCATGTCCGCTCAGCCATTCAAGCTGCTTTAAAAGCAAAATACGAATGGGAGCACACACCTTGGAACGAACGAGCAGCTATCTTCCTGAAAGCAGCTGATCTACTCGCAGGCCCTTATCGACAGAGGATGAATGCAGCCACGATGTTGGGTCAATCAAAAAATGTATATCAATCTGAAATAGATGCTGTGGCTGAAATGGCAGATTTCTTTCGTTTCAATGTAAAATACATGACGGAGATCTATCAGACTCAACCATCCAGTGCGTCCGGAATTTGGAATAGATTGGAGTATCGGCCTTTGGAGGGTTTTATTGTTGCTATCACTCCATTTAATTTTACTTCCATCGCCGGGAATTTACCTGGCGCGCCTGCATTACTTGGTAATACTGTGATTTGGAAGCCAGCGGAGACCCAAATCTATTCTGCATCGCTGATCATGGAGATCTTTGAAGCAGCAGGACTTCCAGATGGTGTAATCAATCTAGCTACCGTAGACGGCCCTACACTGGGCAGTGTTGCTTTTTCTCATCCTGAATTTGCCGGACTGCATTTCACTGGTAGTACAGGCGTATTCCAACAACTATGGAAAACTATTGGCAATAATATTGCTACCTATCGAACGTACCCAAGATTAGTAGGGGAGACTGGCGGAAAAAATTTTGTAATAGCCCATCCATCTGCTGATCCTAAAGCTGTTGCTGTAGCACTATCGAGAGGAGCCTTTGAATATCAAGGCCAGAAATGTTCGGCAGCATCTAGAGCATATATTCCTAAATCGCTTTGGAATAAAATACAGACTTATCTTTTAAAGGATCTTTCTGAAATGACTATTGGGTCCCCAGAGCATTTTAGTCACTTTATCAATGCAGTCATTGATCGTCAATCATTTAATAAAATCACTGACTATATCAAATCTGCCAAGAAGTCAAAAGATGCTACAATTATTGCAGGTGGTCAATATGATGATTCAATAGGGTATTTTATAGCTCCCACTGTCATTCTCGCACAAAAGCCGGATTATATCACGATGTGTGAAGAAATCTTTGGCCCTGTTCTTACCATCTATGTATACGACGATAAAAAGTATAGTCAGATCCTGGATATCGTCGATCGTACATCGGCTTACGCGCTTACCGGCGCCATATTTGCAACAGATAAAAAAATAATAATTGATGCTGCTGATCGATTACGAAATGCAGCTGGTAATTTTTATATCAATGATAAGCCAACTGGTGCAGTAGTAGATCAACAGCCTTTCGGAGGAGCAAGAGCTAGCGGTACCAATGATAAAGCGGGTTCAGTATTAAATCTGTATCGATGGGTATCACCTCGTACCATAAAGGAAAATTTTAATCCCCCTGTAGATTTCAAATATCCTTTTATGGAGCTGGGGCTGTAGGAATTAGGCAGTTTTATTATATACTAATAAGTAACATAAGCAGGGGCTGTTGAACATTTTTTATTCTTTGAAGTTTTAATTAGTTCAGGAATAAAGTAAAAAATAAATATACTCCAATGAAAATATACACTAAGACCGGAGATACGGGCATGACTTCATTGTATGGCGGTGCACGACTTCCAAAACATCATATTCGAATAGAAGCATATGGCACCGTAGATGAATTGAATGCTTGGATCGGCCTGATCAGAGATCAAATGCCCTTAGGGAAGGCGTACCATACACTCAAAGAAATTCAAGATCGACTATTTACGATCGGTGCGAACCTTGCATCGGACCCAGATAAAGAAATGTCTACTCCTGATATTAAACAAATCGATATTCAATCCTTAGAAATAGAAATCGATGAGATGACGGGACGATTGCCTGCACTGCGACATTTTGTATTACCAGGGGGTCATCGATCCGTCTGTGAAGCACATATCACCAGGACGGTATGTCGTCGGGCAGAACGTAGAGTCATGGCCTTGCATGAAGTACAGCCGATAGAGGTATTGATCATTACTTATCTCAATAGACTATCTGATTATCTATTTGTACTCAGTAGATGGATAGCTCAGGACCTTGGC
>JAYSTG010000597.1:0-2753 GCA_043719965.1 Saprospiraceae bacterium
ATATTAATTGGATCAGTCTATTAGGTCGAGGCTTCATCTGCGGGATAGCCCATATCCGAGGAGGTATGGAGATGGGATTTAAATGGCATGAACAAGGCAGGATGTTAAATAAAATCAACACATTTACAGACTTTATTGATTGCGCTCAGTGGCTTATAGATAAAAAATATACAGCTAAAGATAAACTCTTCGCGACTGGACGAAGTGCAGGAGGCTTATTGATGGGTGCAGTGGTCAATATGCGACCTGATCTTTTCAAAGGTATACTCACAGGTGTACCCTTCGTGGATGTACTTACTACGATGTCGGATCCGTCCATACCATTGACCACAGGGGAATATACCGAATGGGGCAATCCTACTATTAAAATGGAATATGATTATATGAAAAAATACTCGCCCTATGACAATCTAGAGGCGAAAGCGTACCCCAATATATATGTCCATACTTCACTCAATGATAGTCAAGTCCAGTATTTCGAACCAGCTAAATATGTCGCTAAGCTTCGCAAATTGAAAAAAGATAAAAACAGTCTATTATTAGTAACAAATATGACTGGCTCACATGGTGGAGCCTCTGGCCGCTTTCAAAGGTTACATGAGCGAGCCGAAGAATATTCTTTTATGCTAGGGTTGTTAGGCATACAGGATTTTGACATGAAAAATTAAAATGTACCCGTTCAGCTGAATCTTAAGCCTTTGATTTGACCGGGGCAATGACCACTTTTTGATCTAATCCTGGTTTACTAACCGAGGAACTAGGCTGATCTGGCATGCCTACAAATAATAAGGCCGCCAATAGAGCAGCATGGACGAGAATGGTCACCATCCAGGCCGTAGCCCTATCGTTTTTTTCATTTCTTTCTGAAGCTTTCATATCGTTTATTTCAGTAAAAAACGTGCCAAGTCAGGTAGAATGGTATTAATGATTGGTTAAATTTTATTTGAATCCCTTTTTTATCTTTCTCTTTGAGATCACTTGCAAGGCAAGCACCAACCTCCCAATCCTCTTTTTGGCCATAAGCGGCAAGTGGAAGTTTTTTAGTTACCAAGTCAAAACTTTATATAATTTCACAGCATACAGTCCTCTAAGCTCAAAATAACAGCGAATGAAAAAAATAATATTTCTGGTACTGATTTCAGTCAATCTTCTAGCTCAAAAGCCCCTACCCCGATCTACCCCTGAAGCCGAAGGGGTCTCTTCCGAATACATCATTCAATTTATAGATGCTATCCAACAAAGCAAGCATGAGCTTCATAGCTTTATGATCCTTAGGCATGGTAAGGTAATAGCTGAGGCCTGGAACCATCCCTACAAGCAAGATCTTAAACATACGATGTACTCCGTAAGTAAAAGCTTTACAGCGACTGCGGTGGGATTTGCGGTAACTGAAAATAAAATTAGTGTAAACGACAAGGTGATTTCTTTTTTCCCTGATAAATTGCCATCAACTGTGAGTGAAAACTTAGCCGCCTTATCTGTAAAAGACCTATTGACGATGAGCGTAGGACATGATAAAGAGCCTATCGGTCCTATCATTAGCCAACAAGAAGATTGGGTCAAGGGCTTCCTAGCTTATCCAATTCAAAATAAACCTGGTACAAAATTTTTATACAATTCATTGGCGACATACATGCTTTCTGCCATTGTTCAAAAAGTAACCGGGCAAACCATATTTGAATATCTGCAGCCCAGGTTATTCAAACCACTCGGTATTGTTGGAGTTGATTGGGAGACAGACCCTATGGGGATCAATGTCGGAGGTTGGGGGCTTCGATTGAAAACAGAGGATATGGCTAAGTTTGGGCTATTATTCTTACAAAAAGGAATGTGGGAAAGAAAACAGATCATTCCGACTGGTTGGATCGATGAAGCTAGTAGTATAAAAATAATGCAAGATCCTAGTGCTACGGCAAGCCGAAGAGACTCCTCAGATTGGTTACAAGGATACTGTTATCAAATGTGGCGGAGCCGAAATAATTCTTATCGCGGTGATGGAGCCAATGGGCAATATATTTTGGTTTTTCCTCAACTCGATGTAGTGATTGCGGTCACTTCAGAAGCGCCAGATATGCAAGGGGAGTTTAATTTAATCTGGAAATATTTGTATCCAGCCATTCAATCAAAAAAATCAAAAGCAACTCCTAAGATGGCAACCTTACTTCGTCAAAAATCTGTAGCGATGTCTATTCCCATCCCAATGTATAAAAACAGCACACTGGAATCCAAAATTTCTGGTAGGATTTATGGGATTACCTCTAATACTAAAACTTTAGAGAGCGTCACATTAAATTTTGTCAATGGCGGTTGTACTTTGACGATGCAAACAGATTCTGCTACCCATGAGATTCCATTCGGCAATGGACAATGGGTCAATAGCGTCACAACTAAGTATGGCCCATATCTCGTGGCCGGAGCAAAACATAATCGTGTCGGTCTAGGCCCATTTAAAGTAGCCGGCGCTTTCACCTGGAAAGATGAGCACAATCTGGACTTGACATTGAGATATACAGAAAGTCCTCATACTGAAATCATACATTGTACTTTTGATGGCGATCGAATAAAATTGGATTTCGAAAATGTATTTAATCGTTCAGCCAATCGACCAGCAATAAAAGGGATCCTCCGAAAACAATGGGTTGATGGGCCTCGACTAATCATTCGAGGTGATGATATGGGGTTTTCACACGCTGCCAATGAAGCACTCATCAAATGTTATAAAGAAGGCATAGAGACTTCGATAGAAGTGATCG
>JAYSTG010000598.1:0-7278 GCA_043719965.1 Saprospiraceae bacterium
TAAAGCCAACGGTAATTGCTAAAGCCAACGGTAATTGCTAAAGCCAACGGTAATTGCTAAAGCCAACGGTAATTGCTAAAGCCAACGGTAATTGCTAAAGCCTTTATTTTCCGTTTTGCTATTGGCGATAAATAATAATTCAAATATTTCAATTTGATTTGCAAGCTTTTTTCAAGGATGAAGTCCCTTTCTGCTGACTTGTTCATCTTTTGCTTTTTGAGAATCTTACTATCTATTGATCACATTTTTAAACTTCGGCCTTCGGGGAGTCAGATCACCCAATCTCGCTTTTTTCTTTTCTTCATAATCACTGAAGTTTCCTTCAAAATAAACAACCTGTCCATCATCTTCAAACGCCAGGATATGCGTGGCTAACCTATCCATAAACCATCTATCGTGCGAAATTACAACTACAGCTCCCGCAAAATGTTCGATAGCTTCTTCGAGTGCTCGAAGGGTGTTGACATCGATATCATTGGTAGGCTCATCGAGTAAGAGCACATTGCCACCATCTTTTAGGGTCATTGCCAGATGAAGACGATTGCGCTCACCCCCAGAGAGTACGCCTACTTTTTTTTGTTGATCACTGCCTGTAAAATTAAATCGGGCCAGGTAAGATCGAGCATTGATCTCCGTCTTGCCTATAGTGAGGATATCATTCCCTCTGCTGACTACATCATAGATAGATTTTTCGGGATCCAGGTCTTTATGTGTCTGGTCTACATAGGACATATGTACAGTATCTCCGATCACTACTTTGCCACTATCAGCCGTTTCAAGTCCCATGATGATCCTAAATAAAGTACTTTTCCCAACTCCATTAGGGCCTATGATACCTACTACACCGTTTTTAGGTATGGAGAAGTTTACCTTTTCAAAAAGTACACGATCACCAAAGCTTTTAGTCAAGTTCTGTGCTTCGATCACCACATCTCCCAATCGAGGACCGGGAGGAATATATAATTCCAATGTAGCTTCTTTTTCTTTTACCTCTTCTCCCAAGAGTTTATCATATGCATTGAGACGGGCTTTTCCTTTGGATTGACGAGCCTTGGGTGACATCCGTACCCATTCAAGCTCTCGTTCCAATGCCTTTTTGCGTTTGCTCTCTTGTTTTTCTTCCATCTCGAGTCGCTTAGTCTTCTGCTCAAGCCAACTGGAGTAATTGCCTTTATAAGGTATGCCTTCGCCACGATCCAATTCAAGGATCCAGCCTGCAGCATTGTCCAGGAAATATCGATCGTGCGTCACGGCAATTACAGTGCCTGGAAAGCTCTGAAGATATTGCTCTAACCATAGTACACTCTCTGCATCCAAGTGATTGGTAGGCTCATCTAACAATAAAATGTCAGGATTGCTCAATAATAATCGACATAATGCGACCCGTCGTTTTTCTCCACCGGATAATACTTTGATAACTTGATTTTCTTCAGGGCATCGAAGGGCCTCCATCGCAGTATTGAGTTTATGATCCAACTCCCAGGCATTTTGCTGATCGAGCTGGTCCATCAAGGTCGCTTGCTTTTCGATGAGTTTATTCATTTCATCATCATCGAGTGGCTCCGCGAGTTTATTACATACCTCTTCGTATTCTTTCAATAAAGTTACCAGGGGACCGACACCTTCTTCGACGACTTGTCTAACCGTTTTTTCAGGATCGAGGGTTGGCTCTTGTTCGAGCATGCCTATTTTGTAATCTTTATCGAAGACTACCTTACCTTGATAGTTTTGATCCACACCAGCTATGATGCGTAGCAGACTGGACTTTCCGGATCCATTGAGACCAAGTACCCCGATTTTAGCTCCATAATAAAAACTGAGGTAAATATTTTTTAGGACTTGTTTATTGGGAGGATAGATCTTATTGACCCCCTCCATTGAAAATATAATTTTTTCTCCCGCCATAGATGATGATTAGAATTGGGCGGCAAATATAGTAAGAAGCATGGAGAGATCATGGTAGAGATTACCATCAGTATAAGATATACTTTTCGATTTGATAGCAATAATGCCAGTATCAGGATGACGGAACAGGGCTTACCAGCACAAATGTTCATTCTGAGCACTGGACTTTCTTCAATCACAGGACTGTTTGCGGAGCACGAAACCCAGACAATTGCAAATGTACTTTTGGCTGATGGTGTTTTGTCCCAAAATATTTCAGCCCTTCTCAAAGTTGTCTGCTGCTTTAATTATTTGGTCAATGATGTCTTCAAATTTTGTTACAATATTTGTTTCTGCTCTTGAAAAACATTTTCATCTTCAAATTCCTTGTAATTAAGTCTCTTGTTAAAACCTTTTTCATATTTCCAATAGTATGGGTCGTTGGCATTAAATAATGGTTTGATTTGGGAGAAAGGAAAATCAGTCGGGGCAGAAACAGCCGCCCCATCTTTTTTATTCCAATATTTATCAGAAAATTTCTTACTAACATTTCCGTGGTCTTCAAAAACATAAACGATGTTTTGTTTAAGAACTTTAAAATTTTCTGAAAGTTGGTCGATTCTTAAAGAAATGATTGTTCAGGCCCTTGTCTGTCCCAACCGATGTTAGTTTTAATTTCAATTATAAAAATATATTGTCCGTTAAACTTAATTGCAATGTCTGTTTGAGTGTCAGCAAGTTTGCTTTCAAGTTCAACTCTCAAAGGTGTCAGGAAGAGATGCCTTAATATAAAAAGCAATTATGTCTTGGAAAAAGCCAGAAAGTGAGTGTCTTTTTTTCTTTTAAAATCAACTCTCATTCTCCAAGCAGCGTGTTTCATTTTACAAGTGCGATAGAAAATTGCTTTACTAATTTCAATAGAATTTAAGTCAACAGTAAGCTTGTCACTTTCCGAAAAGCTGTCCAACAATTTTGAATAAAAGACTGTACCTTTAAATAGGTCTCGTGGTGTTGTCATACGCTCGCAGCTAACATTCTGTCTGGTTTACCTACTCAATATTCCCGTCAATCGTTTATTGAATTTCTCTCCCTTATTATTGACCACCAGTATAGAAATAACATAGATACCTGCGGGCATCAATTGATCTCGATCATCCTTCCCATCCCAATCCAAGGAGCCATTCAACGAAAGAGATAGGTTATTCGCCAATCGTCTAATGGGCTGGCCCCTATCAGTAAACACTTCGATGCGCGCGAGATATCCATGATCTGGCATGGAATAATGAATGGTCAAAGCATCATCTACGCCATTATGATCTGGTGTGAATACTTTTGGGTTTAAAGAAAAAGATACTGCGGTGGTTAACTTGTTTTGGATAGAAGCCGAATTTTTCCGCGTAGGAGTACCATATCGTTCCGCTCCAGATGCTGAATACCAATTGGATGGCACAGGAGGTGTGTTTTCATTAATTCGTTCAAGGGCGACACCTTCTTTTGAATTCAATAAATCTAAATGCATAGATTGGTGGTAGGTGAAAGAATCGATCAATATTCTATTCGCTGACCATATGCTGACCTGTCCTTGATCATCTGGAAATGAGGGTAAAGATTGATTTATCAATTGATTCGGGTAATCTGTACTATATTGTTTTAGCACAGTTTGCGGGTCGGCACTCAATACCCAATAGGTTCCTGGCAATATCAAAGATGAAGTAAGTATTCTACGCTCTTGTTGATTCATACTATTGGAGATCACCATATTATTTAAAGACAAAACTTTTCCGGATCGGTTATAGAGTTCTACATAATCAGAGCCGCCTGATACTGGGTTAAATAAAATTTCGTTAATGATCAGGTCGTTTCTGGAAATAGTTTCCACCTTAGTTATCTGCGTTGAAACTTCATTATATGGACGACCAGTACAATCTTTTGCTTTGAGAACAAATTGATATACGATGCCTGAGTTCACACTCTGAGCTAGTTTGATCTCTAGTCGATTATTGGTATGCGCAATGTTTTGAATGGAGATGCTAGGTTGAATGATGAGGTCATTGGTCGACACAAGGCCCAATGGTTGATTTGTATAGATGTAGATTGTTTGATGATCTAACAATGCTCTGGAGGAGTCAATGCGTAAGGATTCAAATCGAGTGATATCCCAGACCGAATTTGCCTTGCCTGGAGTACCTCCAAGAGCATTCGTGGAAGCTCGCCAATTGGATAGTTGATTACAGACCTGATTCGGATTGATCATTTCGAGGGACCAACCTCCATTGTCCTTTTGTGTATCCTTATACCATTGGTCTACATACGAAACGAAGTGAATCGATTTTTCCATTTCATCTGCAAAACCCACTAAGCCTGAAGTGTTCCGTAGTGTAGGCCACTGTTTTAATCCAAAAATTAGTGGAGGATTAGTGCCTCCTGAACTGACAAATGGCTTGATAGATTCAACAGCTTTCGTCTCACAAAGGACTACGTATGCACCAGAAGACAAAGACAAAGAAGTCGTATCTAAAACATAAATCGATTGATCAAATTTTAATTTTAATTGTGCCAAGTCGATGGTTCTATTACTATTGTTCAAGATTTCTATGTATTCATAATCCGGTAAACCCACTACAGGACTAGGGTCTACCATAAGTTCGGTGATCAATAATTCAAAGGGTTGTATTCGTTCAATTATTTTGTGCGTCCACGACCCGCGTAGGTTGATTATCGAATTTTCAGAGCGATCAGTGATTCGTTTACAAATGATTTCATATTTAGTATTATTGGAAAGCTGTTTAATAAAATAAATGATCAAGGAGGTCGGTGAGAGCAGCCGGGCTCGCCAGGGCTGGCCAATACCGTTTGAAACGACATAATTTTCAGTATCTATAGCAGCAATAGAGTCTATGGGTTCATCAAAAAACAAGGTAACTGTGTTACTATCGGATTGGATACTTAGTATAGCAGGTGGTTGGAGATCTAGACTATCTTGGGATAAAACAAGATCATCGAAATAAAACTTATCTCTGCGAGTGGAAGTATACAAGCATTGGATTGCAACTATATTTTGGTCTGGGTCAAACTTTAGTAAGTCATCTTTGATAGTCCATTCTTCTTCATATTGTTCACCTCCGGTATAGTCAGTGCTCAATGACCAAAACCCCAATATGCTTTTATGGATTTTCAATCTAGCGATTACAGGTTCACCGGCTACTGCCCGCATCTTGCTTTCTGAGATCAATGTTGACTTTCCGGCAGATTGTCTATATAGCTTTATCGCGTCGTTATTTCCATTTTCACCGATCTCAAGATAGTAGGCATTGGCTTTAGCAAGCAATGTGTCATCAGCTTGAAGGTAGATCTTCAGTTTATTACTTTCTGAAGGGGCAAATCCCAGCTTGATCCAAAGACTGAGACTAAAAGAAGGCAAAGAAGAGTACGTATATAAAGTTGATACTCCAGTAGTATTACCTATACTTTGAAGTTGGCTATCGCTATTGATCTTAAAATCTTCGACTTGACCCTTCCAGGCAGTGGTATTGAGCCAAGTGGAGTCATTAAAGTTTTCTATGATTTGTGCATAAGTACATACTGATAAATAATTTATTATGAAAATATATATGTATCTATTCACTGCACCTAAAAGTATAAAGAAATACAAACTCATTATATTTGCGCCCTTAATTTTATTCATATTAATGAAAGTTGCTTGTATAGGCGCTACGGGGCTGGTAGGCACAGTAATGTGTCAGGTACTTGAGGAAAGGGGATTCCCTATCACAGAATTTATTCCAGTGGCATCAGAAAAGTCTGCTGGTCAAAAGTTTAAGTTCAAAGGCAAAGAGTATATTATCCATACTTTAGCAGAAGCTGTAGCTAAAAGACCAGAGCTAGCCTTGTTTTCTGCCGGCGCGTCTGTCTCTACCGAATGGGCTCCCAAATTTGCTGCTGTAGGAACTATAGTCGTAGATAACTCAGCGGCTTGGCGGATGGACCCATCCATAAAATTAGTAGTACCTGAAGTAAATGGTGATACTATCTCTAGGGAAGATCGCATCATAGCTAACCCCAATTGTTCCACGATACAGATGGTAGTAGCCCTCTCGCCGCTGCACAAAATATATGGTATCCAACGCTTAGTAATCTCCACCTATCAATCGGTGACAGGCACAGGAGTCAAGGCAGTAAGACAATACGATCGCGAGCATCAAGGGGAGGTCGTCCCAAATCACGAAAAAGCATACAAATACCCCATATTTGAAAATGTAATTCCGCATTGTGATATATTTCTGGACAATGGATATACCAAAGAAGAAATGAAGCTTGTCCATGAAACTAAAAAAATATTGGGTGATCCATCGATCCGTATTACTTCCACAGCCGTGCGCGTACCTGTCAAAGGAGGTCACAGTGAAAGTGTCAATGTTGAATTGAAAAAAGATTTTACATTGGATGAGGTGCGAAAGATCTTATCTGAAGCAGAAGGTGTAGAATTAATGGATGACATGGCAACTTTCAGCTATCCTATGCCGTTATATGCTAAGGGGAGAAACGAAGTATTTGTGGGTAGGTTACGCAAAGATGAATCTCAGGACAAGACATTAAATATGTGGATCGTAGCAGACAACCTTCGCAAAGGAGCCGCTACCAATGCAATACAGATTGCCGAATATATGTTAAAACATGACCTGATCCCATCAGCAGTAGAATCCGCATAATAAATATATACTTTACTTAAAGTACGTACGACTGAAATTATACAAATTACTTAACAAAAGATCTGATCTATTTACATAGAAGATATGTAGTGATCAGATTGCAATCCGACTTTACTTATGAAAAACAGAATCGTCTTTTGGGGTACTAATGCAGCTAGCGAAAAAGTATTGGTGGCGTTACAACTAGATCCCGAAGAAAACAAAGTACATGAATGGCTCATTCCACAGCAAGCCGTGACAGAAGACCTAGCTACAGCTATGATGAAGGAGTGGAGAAACGGCAAGGATGTCACGATCCCTGAAACAGCAGTTCAATCTGAAAAAGGTTTGACAGCTTCCGAGTCCTTGTTATCTGAAGGCATTGTCCCAGATAAAGACGATATCATTTCAAGAGCTCAGACGGAATGGCATTTTGTAGTATTATCCCATAAGCTAAAGCAAGGATTTGAGAATGAATATAATTATCTCAAAGAAAAAACAGAAAAGCTGCTCCGGTATGACAATGAACTCTGGGATGAATTAAGAACATTCTGGGACAAAGTGCAAAATCAAGTTAAAGATCGAAATCTATTCAGAGAGCATGCCCAAATCTTAAGAGATGATACAAATGCACTCTTTGAACAACTAAAAAAGCTAAGAAAAACTGTAGATGAAGAGTTCGATAAGTCTTCAAAAGAAAAAGTAG
>JAYSTG010000599.1:0-7242 GCA_043719965.1 Saprospiraceae bacterium
CCATTCAAATCCCAAACAATTTTTCCAGCTCTAATCGTCAGTTCAGCTTCCAATTTTTGAGTACCCATTAATTTAGTCTCTCTCACATCAGAAAAGCCGAATGTGCCATTCTTTAAATTCAATACAGTGACATCGGCCTCGGTATCTACACTGAGATGACCGAGATCTTTACGATGAATGGCTTCCGCAGGATTTTTAGTCACCCGTGTTATCACTTCATTCATCGTCAATCCTAAGGCTAAAAACTTTGACATAAGATTTGTAAAATCTTTCATGCCTCCATTCATACTCTGAATATGAAGATCAGAGCTGATCACATTAGGTTTAAATCCTTGCTGAATAGCAGGGACTGCTTGTCTCCATGAAAATGCACCACCACCATGTCCTACATCAAAGATGATACCTCGCTTTTGCGCTTCAAATACAAATGTTTTTACTTTATGGTTTTCATCTACTACAGTCTCTCGTTGTTTTGGGCCATATGAAAATGTATGTGTAAACATATCTCCGGGCCTAAGGTGTTTCATGAACAATGCTTCGATAGAATTGGGTGGATCGTGCTCACCAAAGTCAACCATCACGGGTACTTTCGCCAGTCTACCAGCTTCAACGGCTTTATCTACTTGTTCAAATTCTCCCCAATAATGGGCTGCTTTGATACCTACCAGGATATCCGGATACAGTTTATTGATCATGTAAGCAGTCATCACTGGATTCATATCGGACAGATCTTGCTCCTGGAAGCGACTGACCATACCAGTACCGACTATATTTAATAAGGCAAGCACTCTGGTCTGGGCTTTATCGATGGTTTGTTTTTTAAACTGAGGAAAATTTCGCCAACCTGACGATCCTGCATCTACGACCGTGGTCACCCCAGCTCTAAATGTAAATCCATCTGGCATCACACTGGTAGGACCATTAGCAATATAGGCATCGAGATCATTGCCCAGGAATACATGTACATGCATGTCGATCAGTCCTGGAGTCACATATAATCCAGTGACATTCACTACCTTTTTTGCTTTGATAGTCGGGATATCTTTTGAGACCTGATAGATTTTATTATTTGTAATGGCTACATCCAGGATAGCATCGATGTTGTTTTTCGGATCGATGACATGGCCTCCTTTTAGCAGGAGGTCTATTTCCTGAGCATGAGCTTGTCCTATGAAACACACCCAAGCCAATACAAAAAATGATATGCAGCAATAACTTCTCTTGTTCATAATGCCAAATTGATTGAAAGGGAATGAAATAAAATTAAAATATAACTAAGTCGCCAATGGCGGGCCACCTGGAATTACGATTTTTTTCCTTTCCATTTTGAAAGCAGATCGTTTAGCTGTGAATTTTGCATTCAGATATTCTCCTAGGAATATTGATCCAGACATCATATTATCTGCAATAGTACCAGAAAACATATAATTGATTTGATCTCCCGGAGTCCGAAGATTGCTTCTAAGTTTGATTTGATCTCCTTCTACCATGCCCATGATTTCCTGTGCAGTGAAATCAGATGCATGAGTACCTTGAATCCAATTTCCATCCTGTTCCAGATACAATTTATGAAGACTGGTACTATTAAAAAATTCAACAGTTAAATCCCATTGACCTTTGATATTTGCAGAGGGTGCCATCATTGCATTCGATTTGGGAACACGTTTTTGGGATAGCAAATTAAAGATTCTTTCAGCTACTATTTTATCATTGCCAGGTTGCATTTGACCGGTGGTGATCTTTATATTCGTCATACTTCCATTGGATCCTCCGCCTACAGCTATCCGTGGTTTGCTCCTGGCAAAAATTTCTGCCACTTCTTCTCCGGTGATGTATAATTTATTGGGATCCCAGGAGATCGTAAGTACTGGTGATTTATTAGATAATTCCGTAGGCTCAAATATGGAAGTTTTTACACCATCAATTTTAGTGACTTGGTTTGAAATAGTATTAAGGTAAGAAATCCAGGTTTTCCATTCTCCAGCATGATCCCTTTTAGTCCAGGCTTCGACTGCGGCTAGCATGCCCATCATTTCTTCTTTACCTACTTTATTGTCCCGACCAGGACCATGATGCGGAGCGCTTGCTTGCCATGCCGACATTAATAAGTCCTTTTTGCCCAATAATAAACCAGCACATTGAGGACCGCAGATTGCTTTGCCTCCACTATAGGCTACTACTGTTGCTCCACGTTGTAAATGAATATTGGGTATGGTGAGGATCTCTGCAGCTGCATCTACCAGGATTGGAATGTTTTTGGCTTTTGCTATTTGTGCAACTACTTCTAAGGATAGAGGGTCTTTACTCGGTATGGTTTCATCAGCCATCATATAGATCAGTGCAGTCTTGGGATTAATAGCCTTAGAAAGCTCCTCTGGCGTATGGATGGTAATAATCTTAGCTCCAATATTTCGGACTGCATGGTCATAGGCATTTCTGGATGATGCCGGCATGATGACTTCATTTTTTTCGAAACCAGTCAAGTCAGGAATCCGTATAAGTTTTTCAGGATTACCTCCCGTGACACAGGCAGCTGTGACATGTTTGAGTCCGGCAGCACATCCGGCGGAGACCATACCCCATTCTGCACCTGTGATTTCTGCCAATCTTTTTCCTACGCCGAAAGCTAATTCATCGTATTGAACAAAATGTCCTGAAGCAGCTTTCATAGCCACAACCACTTCTGGCAATTCTAGGGATCCCCCGATGATAGTAAAAGTACCCCTACAATTAATGATAGGTTCCACACCTATAGATTCATAGATATTGGGGCCGATAACTAACGGGCCAGTTTCTTTCTCCTCTGGGGAACCCATAAATGAATCCGATGCATTTAAAGGGAAAAACGCTCCAGCCAATGGTAATACTGACCATTTTTTTATTAACTCCCTTCGTTTCATAATTGAAAATTGTTTAATGGTTAACTTATCTGCTAAAGATAAAATAATTTTTACAAAAAGTCGAACCCCGAAATTGAGAGGGCAAGTTTAAAACTAGTATAACGATGTAGGGTGTGTGTGGCAAATGTCCCTAAGCCGCAGTCTTAATAAGGTAACGAATACATCCCCAATTATCGCTTTTTTCTTGGTTTCTCAAATTACTAATTGCCTGAGCACCTTTGATAGACCAATGTTGACCGGATAACTTTAGCCGTTTTTGTATTATGTTTCTGTGAGCAGCTTCAATATTACCGGAACCGATCGGCAAACCTTTTTCTTTGAATGTTTTGTATTGCATTCTATCCTCATTTTCTGTATAATAGTTTATCAGAGTTTGTTTAGCCTTTTGTGTCTCTTTATTGCAGGCTTTAAGTTGTTTTACTGATTCAACCACATCCATTACTCCATTATCCAAAAGTTTTTCTTTTTGGGTTTCGACCCATTCTTTTCTTTTCGCTTCATCTTTTATTTTTTCGCTGGCAAAATGAATTAATTTTTCTAGCGCATGCCAGATGTCCACTATTTGTATCGATCCGGGATAATTATCTTCTACCCATTTCCAAATCCATCTAGCACCATCTCCTAAAAATACTTTGTGTTTATAGGGGATAAGGAACCGTTCTAACTTCACAAAAAATTCATCACAACTACCCAAATGACTAATGTAGATAGATCTCTGAATTTCCGATCTTTTTTCCTGAATGTCAATGTTTTGTGACTCGTAATAAATCCTTGCCAATTTTATTTCCATCCACTTCCGTACGAGTGTGAATATCATAGACCCATCTACAGACACGATCACTGGCTCTTCTTCCTTTGGCGAAGGCAATGTTGGCAACACCTCAGGGTCATATTGAGCCATCTGTTCCTCAATCTTTTCTCCATAACTTTCACTCACGCGTTGAATCTGCCTACTATCCATGTCGATACCCAAAAAAGTTTTGATGAGTTTTGAAGCTTCGTTAAATACAGATAAACTTGCTAAATAACACATGGTATTTTGAAGATATGCACTTATCCCAAATGGGCTCTTACTTTGAGCCATGACATGGGCTTTACCTACCTCAATATCTCCATAACTAGTCCGAATTTTTTTTTTTGATTCTTGCTTCGCGGTACTTTTCCCACTGCCTGTTGCAACAGCTCAAGAGTCATTTTACGACTCAAATCCACAATTTGTCGCTCAAACTCATAAGCATCGGCAATCTGGTCTTTGTTGTTAAAAAATGTTTGAATCTCTGCTTTACTGTTTTTTAGGATGGAATTAAGATCTAACTCTTTGTTTTCCATTTTGATAAATTTTATCCAGCTAAGTTACTCTTTTGTCTACAAAAAGGGACATCTGCCACACACCCACGATGTAGTAAAACCGATTTCCAAAACTTAATATGTTAGTTTTGGGATTATTTTTAAAAATTGCCCAACTTTATGAATCAAGTGCACTGGATCAGCTTAAGTAGTATAGTTTTTTCATTTCTTCTCTTGGCTTGTAAAAATAAAAACAAGATAGATGTCACACATATTCTAAAAGATTCAAGTAGTATTCAGCAGGGAAATATACTTTTTGCCCAACATTGCACGGCCTGTCACCAATTTAAACAGGTAGGCATAGGACCTGACCTGGGGGGATTGACGCATGAAGTCCATATGGATTGGATTAAGGCCTTTATCAAGAATCCCAAAAAAATGATTGATTCAGGAGATACTAGAGCTGCGCAACTTTTTTCAAAGTATAAGTCCTACATGACCCCCTTCCCATTCCTTGAAGAAAAATCTTTGAATGAAATTATCGCTTATATCCATACCAAAGAGAAGACTATTTATCAACCAAATCAGAACCGACCATTAACTGATCCGATTTCTGACACTATACCACTTTCGACCTTAGTAGCGGAAATAAAGTTGGTTATTCAAATTCCTGCTAGTGATACCAGCAAAATAATGATGACTAGGATTACCAAGCTGGATTATGAACCTCATACAAAAGAATTATTCCTAGTAGACCTCAGAGGCAAGCTGTATAGAATTAATGATAATAAGGCTGCGGTGTATATGGATATTTCAAAATTGAGGCCCAAATTTGTTCATAAACCAGGTTTAGCTACTGGATTTGGTAGTTTTGCTTTTCATCCAGAATTTAATAAAAACGGATTGATGTACACCTCGCATTCTGAGCCAGCTGGTTCATCGAAAGCAGACTTCGCATATCATGATTCTATATCGGTTGCACTTCAATGGGTGCTTACAGAGTGGAAGACTAGCATACCCAAAAATTTAAAGTTTGTTGGTCAAAGTAGAGAAATACTTAGAATCAATGTAGAAAGTGTGATACATGGTATGCAAGAAATTGTTTTTAGGCCACAATCCAAGCCAGGGGATGAAGATTATGGACTATTATACATTGGATTAGGTGATGGGGGTAGTGTAGAACATGGCTTTCCCCATTTAGTTCTTGATTTGACTCAGATCTGGGGCAATGTGCTGAGAATAGATCCAAGAGGACATAATAGCTCCAACACTAAGTATGGAATTCCAAAATCTAATCCTTTCCATCAATTGAAAGACAGTGTAAGTGCTTTAGGAGAGATTTATGCAAGAGGTTTCAGAAATCCGCATAGAATCACCTGGACGCAGGATGGTAAAATGTTGGTGAGTAATATAGGTCACGCCAACATCGAATCACTGAATCTCATATTGCCAGGACACGATTATGGGTGGCCAGTGACAGAAGGACCCTTCAAGATCGATATCAAAGGAGACATGAAAAAGGTTTATGCTCTGCCCAAGGAATATAATAAGTATAATATTACCTATCCAATTGCTTTGTATGATCATGATGAAGGATTGGCAATATCGGGAGGTTATGAATATACTGGTGATTCGATACCTGAGCTGAAAGGAAAATTTCTATTTGGAGACATAGCAAAAGGGAGATTATTCTATATTGATTCAAGGGATATCGCTTTAGGCAAAACTGCTCCGATATATGAATGGAAAATCTCTATAAATGGTATAATCAAAACGCTCAAAGAAGCATGCGGTCATACCAAGGTGGATCTACACTTTGGCAAAGATGCAGATGGCGAAATGTACATCATGACAAAACCAGATGGGAAGCTGTACAAAATCATTAGCGCTAAACAACAATAATGAAAAAAAGTGTTTTTTATTTATTTTTTATTGGGGTACTCAGTTTCCTGCTCTACTCCTGTAAATCAACTCTCGGTGAAAAGAATGCTACGATATCAACGGACGCCTATGCTATAGCCCAAGGAAAAATACTGTTTAATCAATATTGTAGCACGTGTCATAATTTTCATTTTGATGGTATTGGCCCCAAACTTGGTGGAGTTACAGATAGTGTCCCATTGATCTGGATAAAAGATTTTATAGGCAATTCTAATAAAATGATTGAAGCAGGTGATCCGCGTGCTACCAGATTATTTGCGAAACATAGAACAGCGATGCCTCCCTTTCTAGGTTTGGGAGATTCATCCATCAATAATATTATCGCTTATATCCATACTAGAAAAGCAGCAGTGCTCTCATCTATCTACCAAGACAGAGAAGAAGTGAAGAATCCAATTGAGGATACCATAGCGATGTCCGAATTGATACTCGTATTGAAATTAATTACGACTTTTCCCACGACCGGTACAGCTGGGATGCCTCCAATAGCAAGGATTACTAAATTGGACTTTGAACCCCATACAAGCCAATCTTTTGTACTCGATATGAATAGTACATTATATCGACTGGATGGTGATCAACCTGTCGTCTACATGGATATGTTCAAGTTAATAGGTCGGTTTATTAATCAGCCAGGTCTGAGCTCAGGTTTTGCAAACTTTGCATTCCATCCAGAATTTTCTAAAAATGGCTTGTTGTACACTGCCCATACCGAACCTGCTGCTACCAAGCCAGCTGATTTTGCCTTCGAGGATACACTGGAGTCTGCATTGCAATTTGTCATCTCTGAGTGGAAGGCAGATGATCCTAACAAGACTACATTTGAAGGTGTGCGTAGAGAATTATTTCGGATAGATATGGTAAGTAAAGCTCATGGAGTCCAGGAATTAGCTTTTAATCCTACTGTCAAACCAGGTGAGTCGGATTATGGACTATTATATATAAGTATAGGTGATGCAGGTGCTGGCGAAAATCGATATCCTTTTTTGTTGCATGATATCAGACGGGCATGGGGCACTTTATTTCGAATCGATCCGAAAAACAAAAGTCCCAGATCACGACCTAGTAAAAACGGTCAATATGGTATCCCACTTGCTAACCCCTTTGTTAAGGA
>JAYSTG010000600.1:0-7237 GCA_043719965.1 Saprospiraceae bacterium
GATCGGATATAAAATTCAGGCCAGATGGAACAATGGCATTTTATATACTATTTTTCATTTTTGTCACAGCAAATAGAGACTTTTTAATCGACGAGATAATGATATTCCCTAATCCTGGAAATAACATTCTTCATCTGATGAACAAGAGCAATACTGTTTTCAAGAGCTATTCGATTTATGACTATGGAGGCAAACTGATGATCTTTGACAAAAAAATTCTGTCAGAAATAAATATTGCTAATCTGCCAGCTGGAATATACTTACTGGTTTTCCAAACAAATGATGGAAGAAAGGATATCAAAAAATTTGTAGTAAATCGTTAAAGTATAGAACCACTTTAAGCATAGACTTTTTTCTGATCATGCATTATGTCTTTGAATAGAGTCGGATATAAGTCCGGTAAGATCAATAGCATTGCTGATGTGCGGGATCGTATTGCAAGTAACGAATTTTTGTGCTCCGAAATTTTTCAAAGCTTCATAAGCATTTCCTCTGAATATAGCATGCACACCTATGCAGATGGGTGGCCTCAGATGGAATGATTTAATATGATTTAAGGTAGCGATCATAGTAAGCTTTGTCAATAGATTGTGACTTTTTCTAAGTATTCATTTCAACTAAAACAAGGGTATAATGCTAGAAATTGAATAGAAAAGTTAATTGAAATCTAAAAACTAGCGCTACCTTTGAAAATATTTAATCATTTAATTATATCAAGGCATGAATTCAATGTGTAAGTTTTGTATAGTATTCCTTATCGGTTTTCCCTTTCTCCGTAGCTATGGTCAAAAGGCAATTTCCATACTCAAGCCATCTTTAGCGGCTATGGAATTTAGCAAATCACTTTCCATAAGTCAGTTAGAAGCTGTGTCAAAGTCATTTGCAGATACACAACGAGTCAATTGGGATTTTGTACCGAGGACAGACCGTACAGGCATCACCTTGCACACCTTGACTCCTGATCAATTGGATCGATTTTATCGGCTGGTTGTGTCCACTGCTGGGGAGACGACCCTTGAAAAAATCAAAAATGCATCCTGGCTCGAAGGCATATTGCGCGGTGTTGAAGGTCGTCCGGAAAATGATGAACATCGTGACCCGAAAAAATATTATATCCAAATCTTCGGTCTAAACCAAATGGACAAAATGTGGGGTTGGAAATATGAAGGCCATCATATCTGTCTTAATTATGTAATCAAAGAGGACAAGGTCGTGTCAGCTTCACCATCGGTATACAGCTCAAATCCCGCCATCGTACTTTCTGGACCAGATCAGGGTAAACAAATATTAAAATCGGAAACCAAATTAGGAGCTGATCTATTGTATTCCCTTACCAAAGACCAAAAAGCCAAAGCCATCATTTCTGCTGAAGTACCAAAGGAAATATATACTTATAAAGAAAGAACTTGTACGGTGAACACCCCAGGGGGTATCTCGTTTAAGGAATTAAATGGTTCACAACAGTCTAAATTAAAGGAGCTTGTCACATTCTATGTCAGTAGAGCTTCAAAGTTTTTTGTAAAAGATATGTTGGATCGTATACAACGCAGTGGGTGGGATCAGGTTCGATTCCAATGGGCCGGATCAGAAGATGTAACTGTCAACCATCAGAATTATTACAGTGTACAAGGACCGGAATTTTTAATTGAATACGATAATTACCAAAACAATGGCAATCATGTACATAGTATCTTTCGTGATGTAAAAAATGATTTTGGTGATGCACTGGTAGAGCATGTTAAGAAGGATCATTGAGGAGGAGAATGAACTCTGTTCTTTCCTTTGATTCTGATAAATTTTAATTCGATATATCATTTTTGTTACTAAATTTGCAGTGATCCTTACTTGTGAAATAATACAAAATAATCAGAGATATCAGTTTCAATGCTTGGATGATGATGAATCTACCGTTCTGAAAAGCATTGATTTCTCCGACCGAGATAAAGCTTTTTTCGAGTTGGATGAGTTTTTGAAAAATGGGTATAAGGATTATGTTTACGAAATTTGTGAATATGATCATTGTCATTATTTTAAAATCCATCATGAAGGAGTCGTTTTATTGGAGAGTCGGCAATTTACTAATAGGCAAAAAGTTGAAAACTTCATTGAAGAGATAAAAATCGGATACCCAATAAGTCATATTATAGACAAATCGTTTTCTGATGGCACAGTTGCCTATTATCTAACTTGCACAAATTCTCTACAATTTATTCGCCCCCTAGAAATAAAATTAGAAAAAGAAGATGGTGAGTTTATAGCATCCATTCCGGATGTAAATTTGTTTGCATATTCTATAAATATGGATGAAGCAATTGCAGAGATAAAAGAAGACTTGGATGAATTATATGCTGACTTATTTACTAACCCTCATCAGCTTTCAGATCGTGCCAAAAAGGTAAAAGCCATTTTTGAATCTAAATTAAACTTAAATGGCGTTTCATAATTTTACTGAAAATGAAGTAAGGGTAGCAATTTTAAATAAGATCAAACCTGAAATTAAAAACAAAAGGGCACCACATTGGCGAGGTATTATTTATCTTAATGGTGAATATTTTGCAACGGTTAAGATTCCCAATCCTCATAATAAAAATTTTGGACCTTCCAAAGTGAAAAACATTGCAAATCAATTGGGGATAGATCAAAATCAATATAACGAGCTTATTAAATGTACTTTTTCAGGGTCTGATTACTTTGATTTTCACTCTATGAGAAGTTAACTTAAAGATTTTGAGATTCCTGTCAATTATTCATACTCAAACTTTGCTTGACCTAATAAGCTATTGTATTCTAATTTAGAATGAACTAATTTTATTCTGCAATGTTTCCTTTTGCCAGTTTGGACTAAATTCATCCCACATATTTCCGTCAGGAAAAGCTCCTAATTGCATGTGATGTGATCCTCAAACAGAGCGATTGACTAAAGGTACAATTTGGGCCTTATAGCTTACAATTCTTATCTTTGAGGGACGAAAATGTCTAAAATCTTCCCTATATCAATACATTTATCCACTGCGGATAACTCTGGAGAGCCTATCTGTATAGCAGGCACTTTCAATAATTGGAATGAATACGAGTATCCGATGCGAGAGGTAAATAAAGGAGAATATCAAGTTGAACTTGAAATTCCGAATAATTCGAAGCAGCCTATTGAATACAAGTTTCTGCGAAGCCGCTGGGCAAATGTCGAACTGGATGAATATGGAAGTGTCACTGATAACAGGGTTATCGACGACCCTCAAGAGCCTATCCATGCCTGGGTACCTCGATGGAGAGTAAATTCAAGAGTATGTGATGAAGACCTGTCTCCAGTCATTGTTCAGCATGAAATGATATTACCCAGGACTCGTAAGAAGCGAAGGATAAGTGTTCTATTGCCTTATGATTATGAGCAAGCCGGTAAACGATACCCGGTATTATACCTGATGGATGGCCAAAACCTTTTTGAAGTAGGTGCACCATTTGGTAGTTGGAATATTCATAAAAAATTAGCCATCCTTGCAGAAAAGAATCGGCATGAAATCATTGTAGTCTGTATCGATCATGCCAGTAAAAAAAGAATAGAAGAATACAACTATATTCGACATCATCAATCAGAGACAGGTAGAGGACATGTGTTTCTAGATTGGATAGTGAACCATCTTAAACCATTTATAGATCAGACCTATCGAACGAATACGGATCAGAGTAATACAGGAATAGGAGGAAGTTCAATGGGAGCTTTGATTAGTTTGATGGCAGGAATTACTAAACCAGAGATATTCGGGAAATTGATGCTATTCAGTCCATCCCTCTGGAAGATCCTGGATGTATTATACGATCGCCTGATGTACTTGCCCCTAGTCAGTCACGATCAGTATATCTATCTCTATGCAGGTGGAAAAGAGGCTTCCAACATGAAAGGTTTCGCCAGTGATTTCTTCGACCAATTAAAGGCAGTAGATGAATCTAATGATCGAATCCATTTTTCCCTACTTGAATCAGGACACCATAATGAAAAATGTTGGGGTCGAGAATTTCCATTCGCGCTGAAGTATTTATTTTTCTGATCTTTACAGCATGTTACAATCGGTGCCCTTTGTCAAAGTAGAAGATATTCAGAAAAGTGATTTTATTATTATACCTTTTACTCCGAACAATAAAAAGAAAATCACAAAATATATTTCAGTTGTATATCAGTCGTACACTACCGCTTGGTGCGAGGAGGCTATAGAGCTTCTCAGCAGGCATGCCCCGGAACATGGTAAGTCGATCATTCACTATGTGGGTAATACGAGAGTGATATTATTAGGCATCGATGAATCCCAGAGTTATCAAAAAATTTCTAATGCAGCTAGATCCGTGCTCTTCAAATTAAAGGAAAGCAAGGTAGATGGCAACACGACCTTAATATTGCCAGCTTGTTTCAAATCAAAAACAACTTCTGCTATAAGTAATGGATTGAGCATGGCTATGATGCGTATGGATTATTATAAAAGCAAGAAAAAAGAAAATCATGGAAGCCTCTTATTTTTTGCAGAATTTGTCAAATCGATAGGATATCATGCTATCCTGGAAGGTCTTACTTTAGCGCAAGTTCAACAGGGGATTTGTCGAATCGTTAATACTCCTCCAAATGAAAAAAATCCACAATACCTTGTAAATTGGGCAAAAGAAAAGTTTTCAACTAAAAAGTTTTCAGTAAAAATTTTAGATCAATCTGACCTTAGAGCTGAAGGCCTACATGCACTATTGGCTGTAGGAAGAGGTAGCAAGACCCCTCCGCAACTCTTAGTGATCCGATATGATCCTACCAAGAACTCATCGCGCAATCTCAAGTCTAAATCAAAACCGAAATCTACATTAAAGCATATAGGACTGGTCGGAAAAGGTATCACTTTTGACACAGGTGGTATCAGCCTAAAAGATCCACTAAATATGCATCTCATGAAAAGCGATATGGGTGGAGCAGCCGCTGTCTTAGGTGCTATGGAAATGGCAGGCCAATTGGAACTCCATGTAAAAGTAACGGCTGTAATACCATTGGCAGAGAATGCGATTGGATCTGATGCCTATCGACCAGGTGATGTGATCTCTTCCTATTTGGGTAAGAGTATAGAGGTTATCGATACGGATGCCGAAGGTCGATTGATATTGGCCGATGCATTATCTTATATGATTAAGAATTACAAACCAGAAATTTTGATAGATTTGGCAACATTGACGGGTTCTGTAATCGGGACACTTGGATATAAAGCTGCAGGCTTGTTTACCAATAATGACGAGTTGGCAAAATCTATTAAGAAATCAGCAGATCTGTGTGGAGAGAGAGTATGGAGACTACCGCTATGGGACGAGTATGAAGAGGAGATGAATTCAGATATCGCAGATATTAAAAACCTGTCTACTAAACCTGTTGCAGGAGCGATCACTGCTGCTAAATTTTTGCAAGCATTTACTGAAAAACATTCGGCTTGGGCACATTTGGATATTGCAGGAGTAGCCATGATGGATTCTGAATATAGTAAACATCGCAGCGCTACTGCTTACGGAGTCTTGCTTTTAAAACAATGGATAGAAGATCTTATAAAATAAATCGAAATGAATAAACCGCTTACCTTTTTATGTATAGCCTCTTATTTTAAAGGCAATCGATTTATGCAAGGCCTTAAAGCCTGTGGTGCCAAAGTATTTCTTTTGACTTCTAAAAAACATGAAGACAAGGCATGGCCTCGTGAAAGCCTGGACCAAATATTTTATATGGATGCTGATGAACGCAACCATTGGAATATGGACAATGTGATCAAAGGACTTGCCTGGCTGATGCGCAATGAAAACATTGATCGTATAGTATCCTTGGATGATTTTGATGTAGAGAAAGGAGCTCAACTCCGTGAAGAATTTAGAATAGCAGGTATGGGCCAGACTACCGCACGTTATTTTAGAGATAAACTAGCCATGAGATTAAAAGCTAAATATGCTGGTATACCAGTGCCGGAATTTACAGCTGTATTCAATGACGATATGATCCATGAGTTTGTTCGTAATACGCCAACCCCCTGGATGCTCAAACCTCGCGGGGAAGCTTCTGCTACAGGTATCAAAAAAATAAATTCAGCGGAAGAATTATGGGACAAACTTAATGAGCTTGGCGAAGAACGCAATAATTATTTATTAGAACGATTCATTCCTGGGGAAGTATTTCATATGGATAGTATCGTACAGGATGGACTCGTCGACTTTGTACGTTGCAGTGAATATATGACGCCGCCTTTCGATGTAGCCCACAGCGGTGGTATATTCCGATCGGTGACGATGGATCATGATGCTGTTGATAATAAAACGCTTGAACAATTAAATCAACAAGTCATTAGCGGTTTTAACCTGAGATATAGTGCGACACATACCGAAGCATTAAAAAGCCATGCCGATGGTAAATTTTATTTTATTGAAACTTCTGCCAGAGTCGGAGGAGCTCATATCGCAGAATTGGTAGAGTATGCTACTGGCATAAACCTTTGGGAAGAATGGGCTAAAGTGGAATATTCAAATGCATCCGGCCAAAACTATAAATCAAAATCTCCAACTAAAGAGCAAGCAGGCGTCCTGATTTCTTTGGTAAAAACCCAAACTCCGGATTATTCAAAATTTAATGATCCTGAATTAGTTTGGACTATGCGAGATATGGACCACCATATCGGTTGTATCGTTCGATCTAATCAGAGGACACGTGTAATTGAGCTTATAAATAAATATACTGACATTGTACAGTCGGAATTTCATGCTACTGCTCCTGCTCCGGATAAACCATTTCATTAATCAATGCAATAATGTAGGATGTAACGATATACAATGTTGCGATGTACGATGTAGCAATGTACGATGTGGCAATGTACGATGTGGCAATGTACGATGTGGCAATGTACGATGTAGCGATGTACGATGTAGCGATGTACGATGTAGCGATGTACGATGTAGCGATGTACGATGTAGCGATGTACGATGTAGTAATGTACGATGTAGTAATGTAACATCGTACATCAAACATCGTACATCAAAACATCCTAATTCGTAACATGCTTTTTGTATCTTTATATTATGGAAATAGAAATCTTTACACTTTGTGACTATGCGCAAGACATGAAAGGTAAATTTGTGATTGTAGGCACCTTTGATACCATCTTTCCTAAACAATATCCCTGTATACATGCATCGTGTTCGGTAGCCTTAAGGCTAAGATTTTCAGAAGATGAAAGTGGAG
>JAYSTG010000007.1:0-2367 GCA_043719965.1 Saprospiraceae bacterium
GGCATCACCTTTGATTGTGGTGTCACCAAAGAAATGGGCGAAGATCCAGTCGAAGTTTGTAAATATTTTGCCTCAAGAGATCGCATCAACCATATGCATTTTCGTAATGTGGTTTCCTACGAGCGATATAATAAGTATACCGAATGTTTTATAGATGAAGGCGAAGTGAATATGTATGCCGTAATGCAAGAACTGATCAAACATGGTTATAGCCGCACCATGTGGGCTGAGCATCCGCACATCCTGGATTATGACCGTGACTATCCTGGTAGTAAAATCAGTGGCGGTATAGCTGGTGGCGGAGGCGGTGGTGGCTATGCAGCGGAGTGTTTTAATGCTGGATTTGCGCGGGCGATGATGTGGGCTGTGATGTCAGTAAAATAGCCACTTAGCTATTGAACAGATTAATTAATCAAGGTGCGGTCTTTAATCCTGTTGCTTTCAATGGTCATGCAGAAACTTAATAAATTCTTCTTTTCTCCTGCGAGCTATAGGAATTTTGGTACCATCAGTCATTAAAGCGAAATCTCCCCCATCTTTAATGGTTTTTTTGAGAAATGAATTATTGATGATATAACTTTGATGAAGCCTAAAAAAGGAGTGATCTGGTAATATTTCTTCAAATAGTTTTAAATTTTGGGAGACAAGTATTCGCTCACCGTCCTTTAAAAATACAAAACTATAATTACCATAACTTTCGAGCCTGGTGATATCCTGCGTCTGTGTAAAAACAATACCTTCGGATGTAGGTAAAGTAATTCGATCAAAATTTTGTTCAGAAGTAGTCTTGATTAAATTTACAATCTGCTTTTCCACTGTTTTGGGGCTAATAGATTGGGCAGCTCTATGAAATGCAGTAATCAATTCATCTGCATTAATTGGTTTGAGTAGGTAATCGATTGCATTGTAACGGAATGCTTTGACAGCAAATTCATCATAAGCCGTAGTAAATATCACATTAAAATGGATCGAAGTCAACCGATCTAACAAATCAAAACCTGTACCGTCTTGCAAGGCTACATCCAGGAAAAGTATGTCGATTTTGATCCGTTCCAGTAGCACGAGGGCTTCGTTTACACTTCCGGCATCTCCAACAAGCTCCACATCCGGACAATGGGTCAAAATTAAATTCCGTAGTGAAGTTCTGGACCTGGCTTCATCATCGACTATAAAAATTCTACTGGTCATTTTCAATTCATCCAGTTAAAACGAGATAAGTGTATACTGAATTTAATTAAATTCATACCGAATCACATTTTTGTTGGAAATTCAAGGTTACAATTTACAGATTGATTTGCATATGAGATTAAAATCGGCTTTTCATTTATACTTAGGTCTTATATTTATAGGTGATTTTACTTTTTTAATTGGACAGTCCATTAAATATAAGACAACCTATGCAGCTATGCCTGAAGGGCTTCAGATCAGGGAAGTTCATGATGTATTTCAGGATAGCAGGGGATATATCTGGGCCTCCTTGAGGACCAAATTATATAGATTTGATGGTTATTCTTTTTCAGATTTTTCTGAGCTCAGGCATCCTGGTCCGGCATTAGCTTCGAGTACTCTCTCTATGAATAATTATTCTCGGATCGAAAAACTAAATGAAGAATACTTTTATATAAATTATGAGGAGGACCCTTCCATCGTAGATTTAATTCACATCGATAGCCTTAATCTAAAATCCATACGATTGGGCCAATATATTCCTTCAGCTCAAGTGCTGGATGTCACCCCTGTACCTGGTACAGACAAAATAGCGATCTTTTGTAAAGAAAAGGAATTATTAGTGTTTTATGAATTTTATCCTATTTCAAGGAATTTGGTGCGAAAAGGCAGTTATGATCTTAAACCATTTCGTGTAGGGCACCTTGATAAAATAAACTGTGCGGTAACGCCGGAGGGATTAGCTTTTTTTACAGCTTCCGCTTTGCCCGTTATTTGTTTCAATACTATTAATAATACCATAAAACCCTTGCCTATCCCTTTTAGCGGAGGCGGTTTTCCGGTTCTAAATGTGTTTAAAAACCAGATCCTTTATTTCACAAACAGTACCCAGGAAAAATTATGGAAGTATAACATCAAGGATCAGTCCATTTTACCGGCTTACCAGGTGGGTTTTCAGGGGAAAGTTAATTATATGGCTCTGGATACAATAGGCAATGTTATAATTGCTAATGTTGATGCACAATATTTTAAAAAAATCATGCTTCTTCCAGTTGATGGGTCCACTCCTGTTTCTCTTCATGATATCCTTAAGGAAGAATCTAAAATCACCAACATTCGAGGGGTCAATTTTTTAAAGCAGATTTTGGTCTCGTCGATTAATGGCATCTATATTTTTACCAATGAAAAAAAACAATTTAA
>JAYSTG010000061.1:0-2201 GCA_043719965.1 Saprospiraceae bacterium
TAACGGGATCTGAAAAATCTCTGTTTGGAAAAGGAGTGATTTTATATCCATCGTACATTTACGATGTATGATATGTATATTTATGAACTACTAAACAGAACAGCTTATAAAAAATTTACTCTAAATTTTCCTTCTAAAGGTAGTTTATGACCCGATGATTTTGAGATGTTGATAATCATGCTTATACTCATGTTCATAATCATACTTTGGGTCTGCTGAATATCATCTAAGTAATTGAATCTGAATTTGTAATGAATCAATTTACTTAATTAAGTGCAGGTTAATTCATTAAAATGCGTTAAATACCCTGCATTTGTGATTTACAAATTCTAAGTCTTTTTATCATGGCTAGCTTGGAGAGCGAAGAGGAGTTTAGTTTTTAGTAGGCTAGCTTTTTGAAGTTTGAAAATATTGAAAATATTTTCTTAGCATTTTTACTTTTTTTCCGCAAAAAAGTAACAAAAAACTCGTTCCAAAAAAAACTCGCTTGGTGATGACTGCTTTTCCTAACAGTATCGCCGACAAATGATTATATCATTAGAAAATCCGCATCGTGCTCGATCAGTTTTTTGGAACACGCCAGAGTTAATTCTGAAACGCATTTATCTTGAGATTTACCAATTGTTTAAGATGTTGCTTATTCGTCGGGACTAAATTTTGTCTTGAAATGTTTTTTAACGGCAATCCACAAAAATATTTTGAAGCTTGATTTACGCGCCGTATGGGTCTTATTCAGCAGACCCTACTTATACAATTTCAATCGTCCCATGTCTGTATGAATTATTTATTGATTACTTAGGTTTCAGACACTTAAGAGCTATCTTCGCTAATCATCTAATCCAAATATTATACTGAGTATAATGTTACAAACCTCAAAATAATCAGATGCTGAATTCAATAAATGCTTTTCATCTGCCATGATTTAAGTGATACTAGCTTAGAGTCTTGTCCCTGAGATAACAAGGATACTCCTATACTTTCCTTTAGTGTGGGATATACTCGCACAGCCAATGCCTGTTTACCATTGACAAATACCTCCACCACACTTTTATCTATAAATACCCGCAATTTGAGCGTTTCATCATTAGCTAACAGTACAGGAGCTGTCTCTGCAGCTCGTGGCCTTACATCCGGTGCTAAAGAAGCGTATGCAGACTCTATACTTACCAAGCTAATTCTAGGCGCTGGATTAGTCGGGCGGATAAAAGGAGGCATCACTTGTCCAGGTTGGATGACTCTTTCTACTTGACCAAATCTATAATCCCTGCCAGCACTGAGCCCTCTGCCTCTAAAAAAAGAAATTCGTGTATACTCTTCCTTTTTAGGCGAACGCAAGACATTTAACTCTAACATAGGTATATCTTTTACATCGATTTCCATTTCTAATTCCATGGCATTGCCCTTGATGTTAGGCAATATAATTTCTTTATTAGCTGACAATACTACATTAGATAGAGTTTGCTCTCCATAACGCAAAGACGCTAGATCGCCCACTGGTTCCTGCCATATTTCATCACGACCATGTAAGGTCAGTATTCTGGGTAATGTCATGATCTGATCCCATTCTCCGGTAGGCTTACCAGGGTTCATATTAAATATAATCACCACCCCTCCTTTGCCGTCAGGAGTAGCAGATGGTGCATGCACTCCAGAGGGCCCCCAAGCTCCAAAATTGAATTTGCCGTGATTGGTAACCATAAATTTATCTCGTTTTGTGTCGTAATCACCAAGCAAGTATTGACCACCACTCATATGGCTGTAAAATGGGAGTATGTATCTATCACCTATTGGCCAAAAATAGGGGCAAGCATAGTCGTCACCAATTTCTGTAAAACGGTCGCCTTCTACAAACTCATGCAGATACTGCCAAGTAGCTAAATCCTTAGACCTAAATAAATAGGTAGTTCCAAACTTTTTACCTTCTGGTCCCTGAGGTGATCTCCCAGCTGACAAACTATAATAGACGCTGTCTTTTTTCCAGATAGAAGGGTCAAATATTGTGTAAGGAGTAGCAAAACCTGAAGGATCTAATAAAGGAATCACCGCTTTACCAGATACTTTTTCCCAATTTAATAAAAGCGGATCTTTCGATACAGCCACCATATTACCGGCTTGAGGTCCATGATACATGGCGATCACTCTGTCTTTTTCTACCCAAGTGGTGCCCGAAAAAACTGCTCTCTCTGGGCCAGGGTAAATGG
>JAYSTG010000601.1:0-7232 GCA_043719965.1 Saprospiraceae bacterium
GTCTTACGCATTTGGCTCAACGGCTTATCTTCGAAGGTTGAAGCACCACTATTTGATGACATCGATAGCACAGGCGAGGCGATTGAAGAAGCAGTTGTAGTTTTAGATGCTGCAGCTTTATGTTGAATAGCATCTTCTACATCTCGTCGGATGATCCTTCCTTGATCACCACTTCCTGCCATCGTCTTCAGATCTATGCCTTCTTCATGAGCCATCACTTTAGCCAGCGGAGACGCTTTGACTCGAGTGTCACCTGAAATTTGAGTTTGCGCTGTTTGGGGTTGACTGACTGAGGTGGAAGTAGGCATGTTTTCTGGTGTATCACCAGTACTTGGGGTAGCAACTTTAACGCCAGAACCTTCAAGGGCAAGTTTGTAATCCTCTCCTTTTTTGCCGATTACAGCTAATACAGCATTGACTGGAATGATTCCTTTTTCTACTCCAATATAAAGTAAATTTCCATCATAAAAACTTTCCAGATCCATAGTGGCTTTGTCAGTCTCTACTTCGGCTAATACCTCACCTACCTTGATCTCATCACCTACTTTTTTGTGCCAAACCAGGATATTACCTTCTTCCATAGTATCACTCATGCGAGGCATCCTTATTACTTCAGCCATAGTCTTATATTCTTGTTTTGGACGGTAAAGATAGGCTTCGATTGGCACTTTTTGAAATATAGAAACATAGGTACATTAAACTTTAGGCACTAAAAAGGCCAAATCCGAGTACATACAACTGAGCCCAAGTCTTAGTTAATTCATAAATTTGTCACCACAAGGGTTTACTACATGAGATTTTCCTCCAAACT
Source organism: Saprospiraceae bacterium (assembly GCA_043719965.1). Taxonomy (GTDB): domain Bacteria; phylum Bacteroidota; class Bacteroidia; order Chitinophagales; family Saprospiraceae; genus JADJLQ01. The sequence goes on from JAYSTG010000601.1 coordinate 812, forward strand.
ACTCGAAGAAGCAATGCTGGCCTTCAATACCTTGCCTGGTGTGGGTAAAAAATCTGCATTGAGGATGGCCTTGCATCTCATGAAAAAAGATGGTGATTATGCTCGACGATTGGCTGATGCTATAGTCAATGCCCGTGAAGGAATACATACCTGTGCTCAATGTTTCAATTTTGCGGACGAACTATTATGTACGATCTGTAACGACCTACATAGGGATCAGCAGACCATCTGTGTGGTCGCAGGTACCAGAGACATCATGGCTATAGAAGAAACGCACCAATACCGAGGTACCTATCATGTATTAGGCGGAGTGATATCACCTATCGATGGGGTAGGACCCAATCAGCTACATATAACACCCTTGTTGACCAGAGTGGATCTACACAAACCAAGAGAGATTATATTAGCTATAAATCCTACTATTGAGGGTGAGACTACGATATACTATCTGACCAAACAATTACAATCCTATGAAATTCCTATTTCAGTGATAGCCAGAGGCGTTTCATTTGGTAGTGAATTGGAATATGCGGATGAAATGACACTGGGGAGATCTATTCTGGCTCGCACTCCCTACCAAATCAAGCTAATCAGTTAATGATTGCAATGGACCTGTCGGTCATCATACTTAGCTATAATGTGCGTTACCTCTTGGAATCTTGCCTGGATTCCGTCATCCAGGCTACTCAGCATTTAACATCCGAGATCTTAGTCGTAGATAATGCATCTTCTGATGGTTCAGCCATAATGGTAAAATCGAAGTACCCTAAGATAAAACTTATAGTCAATGAATCCAACCTTGGATTTTCAAAAGCGAATAATATCGGAGTGGCTCATGCCTCAGGTGATTATATCTTGATATTAAATCCTGATACTATCGTGCCCGAAACTACAGTGTCCTATTGTCATCAATATTTAACGCTGCACCCGCAAGTAGGAGCTATTGGAGTCCGAATGGTAGATGGGCAAGGAAAGTTTCTAGAAGAATCTAAGCGCGGATTCCCTGACAGTATGACCTCGTTCTTTAAACTTTCAGGCATCAATAAGTTGTTTCCACAGCACAAGAAGATCAATCAGTATTATATGGGTCATTTGTCGAGCCAGGGTATCCATGAAGTAGAGGTGCTTACAGGTGCATTTTTGATGATACCTAAGAAAACCTTTGAGCAACTAGGCGGGTTTGATGAACAATTTTTTATGTATGGAGAGGATATAGACCTCTCTTACAGAATCAGGCTTTTAGGGAAAAAATTGGTCTACATAGGAAATCAGGAAATCACGCACCTTAAAGGGAGAAGCGCTCGAAGCCATAGGTATCATCACGTAAGAGATTTCTACCAGGCCATGGGTGTTTTCGTAAAGAAGTATCAACGCAACAAAATACAACAAGGGTTAACTCAATTCCTGATTCACATTGCAACTTTCGCGTCATGGCTAAAACGACAGGTGTTTAATAATTACTTATTTGTTTCAGACCTCCTGATCATGGTAATGACTATTTTGGTCATCCAATATAGTTGGGCGCTTTATTGGTTTGAAGATGCCGGACATTTTAAAAACAGCATCTTTATCTGGAGTTGTATATTTTATATCATGATCTGGCTGCTAAGTTTGTTTTTTTTCAAAACGTATGACCCTTATCATGAACAACAACGTACATCTACTACCAAGGCTATAGGACTCGGTACTGGGATGATATTGGTTATTTATTCTTTATTACCTGATACGATCAGGACTTCGAGAGCTGTGATTGTATTTACTGGAATATTATTGGCTTTTCTATTACCACGATTACGAAAGTTTTTAAGTCCTAAAGGCAATGGATTGCGAGGTTTGTTTATTGGCAGCGGAGAAGAAGAACAGGTATTGAATCATTTGTTTAAAAAACTAAGTCACTTTGATTATTTTTCTTACTTATCTCATTTAAATACCAAGGGTAGATCTGTTGCTGACCCTGTCATGATCCAAGAAATTTCAAGCTTTATTCAAAATCAAAAAATTAGTCATTTCATTTTGAATGCCTCCAACACTTCCAGAAAAGAAATCCTGGATTTAGCAAATCAATTTGGTACCAAAATCAGTTTATTTCTGGCCGACCCTGCAAAGGAAGTATTGGTCAAACAATATGCTATCCCAGGCATGGTAACTGCGGAACTGAAGGTAAAAAGCATTCAAAACAGAATATCCCGATGGTTAATCAATACAGCAGCTACGATTTTAATTTTACCTTGGGGCTGGATTATGAAGGAAATTAGATCCAATTTTTTAGCGCTGCTTTTAGGAAAAAAAAATTGGATAGGGTATGCATCGCCTGCTGAAAGTAATCTGCCAAACTTGAAGGCAGGGCTATGGCCACCTATTGCTTTTTCCATAGATGAAAATTTTTCAACTGAAGAAATCAATTTTCTCTATGCCAGAGATTATTCACCGGCTATGGATGTCCAGATCCTATGGTACCATTTATTTAATAAAAATTAAGTTTGAGTTATGCCTGTTAAAAATAATAAGCCAGTGACGGCCTTCATGGAAAGATCCAAAGATTATCTGATAGAAACCATACGGATCCGTCGACATCTACATCAACACCCCGAACTTTCATTTGAAGAATTTCAGACTGCTGATTTTATAGAACAAACTTTAAATTTCTATGGTATCGTTACGACACGTATGAGTACCACTGGTGTGATCGCGATGATTGAAGGAGAATTGACGGGAGAAAAAGTGATAGCCTTGCGAGCCGATATCGATGCATTACCTATTCAGGAGATATCTGATCAGTCTTATAAATCCAAAAATAATGGCATCATGCATGCTTGTGGCCACGATGTGCATACTGCCTCATTGGTCACCGTTGCAAGAATATTACAAGAAAGCAGGTCGGAGTGGGGTGGTAAGGTGAAGATCATATTTCAGCCTGCTGAAGAAAAATTCCCAGGGGGTGCGTCTTTATTAATCAAAGAAGGAATTTTAGAAAACCCTGCGCCAAGTGCCATTATAGCACAACATGTTTTTCCTGAATTGGAAGCTGGTACCTTAGGATTTAGGTCAGGCCCTTTTATGGCATCAGCGGATGAATTGTATATTACCGTACATGGCAAAGGCGGTCATGGAGCCATGCCTCATCACACCAAAGACACTATCCTTATTGCTTCACATTTGATCATAGCCTTGCAACAGGTAGTCAGCCGAAATAATAACCCTTTGACACCTACCGTATTGACTATAGGTAAAATACAGTCAACCGGTGGAGCTACCAATATCATCCCCGGGGAGGTAAAAATAGAAGGCACCTTCAGGACATTTGATGAAACCTGGCGAAAAGAAGCTAAATCAATCATAAAGAATATTTGCCATGGAATCGCGCAATCTATGGGTGGTACTGTAGATGTTGACATCAAAGATGGATATCCCGTGTTGCTCAATGATCTCCACCTTACAAGCCAATTGAGACAGTTAGCTGTGGAACTATTAGGCGCAGATCATGTAATTGATTTACCGATGAGGACCACTGCTGAAGACTTTGCATATTTTAGCCAACTGATGCCGGCTTGTTTTTATAGAATAGGGACTTCAAAGCCAGGTAGAGGTGGTGAAAAACGGGTACATACACCAGATTTTGATATTGAAGAAAATGCATTATTGACCTCCGTGGCTTTTATGACAGGGGCATGCAGAAGGCTGTTGGAAGGATAAAAAAATAACATCACATATATATTATTATAATATTTAAAAAATTAATATTTAGAGTGGGTATACATTATAAATAATTATCATGTATATTGGTGCCATAATTACTATAAGTATATGGCAAAAATATTGATTGCAGATGATGAACGAAGTATCCGACGGACTCTCAAAGAAATTCTTGAATTTGAGAAGTTTACTGTGGATGAGGCTGGAGATGGACTTGAATGTCTCAGTAAAATAAAACAAACTGAGTACGATGTAGTCCTACTGGATATAAAGATGCCCAATTTAGATGGCCTTGAAACCCTAGAGCGTATCCAGCAGCTCAATCCTGACTTGCCAGTGATCATGATCAGTGGCCACGCTAATATCGATACTGCTGTAGATGCAGTAAAAAAGGGTGCTTTCGATTTCATCAGCAAACCTCCTGATTTAAACCGCATGTTGATCACGATACGCAATGCGATGGATAAATCTTGTCTGATCACAGAAAAGAAAGTTTTACAATATCGTATTACCAAGAGTAGAGTCCAAGAAATAGTAGGTGAATCACCTGCAATCCTAAAAGTAAAAGAGACCATAGAAAGAGTAGGACCCACAGAGGCTAGAGTTTTGGTCACAGGAGAAAATGGTACCGGTAAGGAATTAGTGGCCCGTTGGATTCATGAAAAAAGCATACGTAAAGAGGGACCCATGATTGAAGTCAATTGTGCAGCCATACCTTCTGAGCTCATTGAAAGTGAACTTTTTGGACATGAAAAAGGATCATTTACTTCTGCAATCAAACAGCGATTGGGTAAATTTGAACTCGCTCATGGGGGTACACTATTCCTAGATGAGATCGGTGATATGAGCCTATCAGCACAAGCAAAAGTATTGAGAGCATTACAAGAAAACCGGATCACCCGTGTGGGTGGTGATAAAGAAATCAAAGTAGATGTACGAATAATAGCAGCCACCAATAAGGACATGCGAAAAGAAATTGAAGCAGGACGGTTTAGAGAGGATTTATATCATAGATTAGCAGTCATCATCATCGAAGTACCCTCATTAAATAATCGGGAAGAAGATATCCCCACCTTAGTAGAACATTTCAATCACATCATCTGTCAGGAATATGGTGTGCCTACTAAATCATTTTCTGATAAAGCAATCAAAGCCCTTCAGAAAGTAAATTGGAGTGGAAACATCAGAGAGTTGCGCAATGTCGTGGAGCGACTCATCATCCTAAGTAGTGGTAAGATCACTGATAAAGAAGTCTATGCCTATGTGATGCCAACTGTTTTATATGGTAGCCGATACAAAGAAATCTTTGAAAAATTTGAAGATGTAAAAGATCTGAGGGTATTCATTGAAAAAGAATACGAGCAATATCGAGCTGAGACCGTTTAATATTTTTGAGCTTAATTTAATTAACTATGATTCCTGATTCACCGGATATGAATATCGCTGCTCATTTCCCTAAAGAAATGAAGAAATGGACAGAATTAAAAGGTGAAAATTCGTGGACCTTATTCAAAGTCATTGCCGAGATGGTCGATGGTTTTGAAAATCTAAATCGCGTAGGACCATGTATATCCATCTTCGGGTCTGCCCGGACTAAACCCGGGACTTTGTATTACCAAAAAGCTTCTGAAATAGCTAAACGACTCACAGAGGAAGGATATGGTATCATCACCGGTGGCGGCCCAGGTATCATGGAAGCTGGTAATAAAGGAGCTTTCGATGCCAAAGGGGTCAGTGTAGGACTCAGCATCGACCTACCTTTTGAGCAGAGTTATAACCCCTACATCGATGCAGACAAAAACCTAAGACATCGATATTTTTTCGTTCGCAAAGTCATGTTTGTAAAATATGCGCAAGGTTTCGTCGTCATGCCTGGAGGATTTGGGACTATGGATGAATTTTTCGAAGTATTGACTTTGGTGCAAACAAAAAAAATCTCCAGAGTCCCGATCATATTATTTGGTACTAAATATTGGGAAGGCCTTCGAAAGTGGTTGGTGGAGTCTGTAGATCAAGAATATCATTACATCAGTCCCGGGGATATGGATTTATTTCATATCACCGATGATGTCGAATCGGTGGTATATCATATCAATACCTTCTACGGAGCCAGGGATGATCGATTCCGGCCTAATTATGAGCTTTAAGTCACCATATTCATAGGAATTTCCATTCTTTTTTTCAGTCTTTAAATTTAGTGGCCCTTATTATTTATTAATAATAACTCAGGCATAGATTGTGCGGTTATTATTATAAAAAGGCACCATCGATCGATGTACGGAAGACGATCTCATAGTTGATATTCGTCCTTCTTCATCTGGCCACCATACTTTAGCTGTAAATTCAGGCACTTCCACCTCTATCGTATCCAGACCCGGCCCGAAATATTTTATCATGGTCAGACGGAGAGATGCTTTTATCTCTCCGTCTGTTTGATATATAATATTCAATCCATTTATTTTGGTAGGGTCAAGGTTATATTTGGTACTGGCTACATCATCTTCATGGTAATAAGCACCTCCTGCATAACAGGGTGAGAAAGAGCAGGGTTCTATATCCATATTTTCACAACGTGTAAGCCTCTTAACTGAGGTAAATGTGTAGGCAAAATGTAAGGGCCTGGACCCTATAAATTTTTTATAAAACAAACCAATTCCGTGAAATTTTTTATGCATCGAATCAACAAAAGATATTCCAAGGTCATATTCATCATTTTTACAATAGGGCA
>JAYSTG010000602.1:0-2717 GCA_043719965.1 Saprospiraceae bacterium
TCATGAAAGGACCAGGACCGATAGATGGCGACAATCCACTTTCCGGACATCTCTATGCTTCGCAATTAGAAAGGGCATTATTGGAAAACATGCAAGTATCTCGTCAGATAGGTCCGGAATCCAAAATACTAAGCTTACCTAAATTAGAAGAACGCCTAGAACAAGTCATAAGCGTAAAAGGAGAGATTGGTTTAAATGAATTGAGAGAGAAAGCAAGAGACTTATCTCAAAACTTAAATATGCAAGTTGAGTTTGAAAAACTCAATAAAATGATCAGTGCCTTGCTCAGTACAAGCCCATCTAAAATTTTATCCTCGCCTCTTGCAGTAGCCAGAGCTTTTGGCAATCCTTATGACCCATCGAGATTGATTTTATTTGAAAAATTATTTATTGAGTTAAAACAACGAGAGTTTAAGAACCATCCTGAAAAAAACATCAATAACCCGGCATTTAAAAATTTTGCTTTTTATGAAGCATATTTTTCCAATTATATAGAAGGCATAGAATTCGAACTGGATGATGCTAAAAAAAATATTACGACTGAAATACCGAAGCTTAATAGAAACGAAGATTCACATGATATTCTAGGCACCTACAAATTGGTGAGTAACAAGGCGGATATGAATAGAACTCCTGTAAATCCTGATGAACTCATTCAATTACTTTTAGAAAGGCACCAAATACTCATGAGTGCAAGATTATTTAAAAAACCAGGCGAGTTTAAAGATAAAAATAACAGATCGGGCTCGACCCATTTCGTGGATCATACGCTGGTAAAAGTCACTTTAATCAAAGGATTTGATTTCTATCAAGCACTAAGCGTTCCATTCGCAAAAGCAGCCTATATGATGTTTTTGATCAGTGAAGTGCATCCATTTCTAGATGGTAATGGTAGAACAGCACGAATCATGATGAATGCCGAACTGGTAAAACATGCTCAATCCAAAATCATAATACCAACGGTGTACAGAGATGATTATATGCTTGCTCTTAGAAGGTTAACAAGGCAGCAAGATCCATCAGTATATGTTACCATGCTAGCAAGGGCTCCTGAGTTTAGTGCTTCCATAGTCGGTGATGATATGGATGTGATGGAAAAACTATTGGTAGCATCGAATGCGTTTATGAGTCATGATGAGGGGAAGTTAAAGGTTTTATAAGGCCGAAAACAGTTCTTACTTTGTAGATGGCTTCACTTTAAACAATGAAACTAAAATTGAATTCATCTAAAATTTGTTACATAGTTGAAGGAAGGAAAAAATTGGGATTTTGCAGTATTGGTTGGAATGATACTAACGCAGCAGTAGGCTGCTCGCTTTTGTTTCACATCGTGTTGGTGAAATTTACCCAAATAATTCATTAGAAATGAATTTTTACCCGAAGAGGCGAGGTAACAAATTCAACTACATGCATATGAATTTATATTTAGAAATATTGCCTTAAATTACAGCCGATGCCTAAAAAAGTATTGATCATACGATTTAGTTCGCTGGGTGATATAGTATTGACATCACTGGTTGTCCGATGTATAAAAAAGCAATTGGAATGTGAAGTACATTACTTAACCAAGCGAGGATTTAAAGATATCGTCTCATCCAATCCTTATATCGATAAAGTATGGTTACTGGATACCTCACTAGCTGATCTTATACCTCAGCTTAAAGCAGAGCGATATGATCTCATCGTAGATCTGCATAAAAACCTTAGATCCCGGATGATCCGATTAAAGCTATGGAATATCCCAGTAGTGGGTTATCACAAAGCTAATCTGGCAAAATGGGCATCCGTACATTTTAAAATCCATCGTTTTCCCAAAGAGCATATCGCTATTCGCTATTTGAATGCTTTGAGTAAATATGGCGTCCTGGATGATGGTGAAGGTTTGGACTATTTTATTCCTGATCAAGATCAGATAGACCTTGATAACCTTCAGATCTATAAGCCTTTTATCGCTTTGGTCATCGGTGCAGCCCATTTTACCAAAAGAGTACCACTACACAAACTGCAAGAGCTCGTGGTTGGACTCCAGGGTGATTATCCGGTAATTATCATTGGTGGGAAGGCAGAATTTGTGGTGGGCGAGCAACTCGTTTCAAACCAAGTGATCAACACTTGCGGTAAATATACAATCAATCAGTCCGCATCTATAATCCAACAAGCACATCTCGTGATCTCTCCGGATACAGGTATGATGCATATTGCAGCTGCATTAAAAAAACCGATACGAAGTATATGGGGCAGTACGCTGTCCGCGTTTGGTTTCTGGCCATATTATGGAGTGCAAAATCAAGACCTGAACATTTCATTTGAAGTGACTGGTCTGGATTGCAGGCCTTGTGCTCGATTTGGTAGAAATTCTTGTCCGCAGGGTCACTTTAATTGTATGGAGATGCAGGAGATGGATCGGGTTTTAAAAAGCCTGGTATAAGGGGTTCACGTGCAATGGAATTAATTCCGTTGCCTTCTAACCACATCACAATGCAATAAATTGCGGCGCACAGGATTCTCGTGCAGGGGAATTTATTCCGTTGCTTCAATTAAAAGGTTCTTAGCCGTTTTTAGTGAGTCAAAAACTATAACAAATTTTATTTTTTATTTTGCCTTACTTTTTTTTCCGCTAAAAAAGTAACAAAAAAACTCGCGCTATTCAATCTTTTTTCATGGTATAGCTGCCTCAAAAAACTCGCTTAGTGATTCCATCTTTTTCTATTGATTCT
>JAYSTG010000603.1:0-7210 GCA_043719965.1 Saprospiraceae bacterium
CTCTTTTTCGAATGAAGGATTTTGTACAGCGATTACTCTCTGTCCATAGATCATCGCATATAATATTATAAGCAATGAAGTGATCCCAAATGATTTCAACATATCACAAAGCTTTATTCTTCAACGAGTTTCAATACTTCAAGTTGCTTAATTAAGGGTTGTCGAAATTACAAATATATTTCCTGAAAGTTTACAGCCATCCTTGCCTGGGAATGCACACTTTCTCTGACTAAGGACTGCTTTGGAGCGCGTGCTACCTATGTAATGAAAATTAGAAAAATTACACTATGGCCAGCCAAACAACCTATTAAATCAAACAAATAGTATTACAAAAAGCCTATTAAATCATACAATTAGTTTACAATAGGTTGATAATCAGAAATTTAAATAATTTTTTATCGCGTTGGAAAAATGAGCCAACCAGAAAGCCTTTGATTTTGCGGGGAGCCCGGCAAGTCGGAAAAACTACCTTAATAAAGGTAAATCCTATAAATTATTGAATTTGCCTTATTTCCTGAGCGGCTGGTTAGAATCCTATTTGGATTGGTTTATCTCGTAAAGAGAAATTAATTATTCTTATTCACCAAAGCGCCCATTACATAGTGTAGGTTCAATTCGCTTTGCTTCAGTACATATCGAGCATTGATGATTCTATTTTGTGCTTCCACGAGATTGAGTTGAGCTTGGCGAAGCTCGACCGTGGTGATGGTCGCTTTTCGAAACCGCTCCATCGCTATTGAATTATGCTCTCTTATGATTTCAAGATTTTTTTCTTCCAGTTGAATGAGGCCTTTTGCATTTTCAAAGTTTTGATAGGCAAGCGCTGCTTGAGATATCAGTGCTTGTTTGACATTATCGATTTGTAGTCCTTGATTTTTATATTGCAATGCATTTACGCTCAATTGTTGTTTTACAATCGGCCCATTGAACAATGGCATGGAAATACTTAATCCCAATTGGGGTCCATAAGTCTGCGTGAATAAATTGAAGCCTGCGGTATTCTCATTCCGATTGAATGTGGCCGAGGCATTGCCAAAAATGGAAGGCTTTTGTTGGGTCTTTATTTCCAGAGCAGACTGTTCAAGTATTTGTTGATTGTATCGGATGAATGCCACATCAGGATTGAGTGAATCTATGGCTGCTATCAAATCATCTCTGGAGGGCAGCACTGTAGGAATATTGACATCCTCCACTTCAAACAAAGTAAAAGGATCGCGCGCCAGTATTCTATTAAGATCGGTCTTGGCTAATTGAATCGTGTTGATCAGATTAAGTTCGTTGGATCGTTGCACATTAAGATCTACCTGAGACTGCAAATAATCGTTTTTACCAGCAGTGCCGATTTCAAAGCGGGATTGGGAGAGTTTGCTACGCTCTTCAAAAAAAGATATAGTCTCCAGGATGGCATTGCGTTGTTTGATCAGTCTATTGATATTGATATACCGATTGATCACCTCAAAGGTGGTCAGATTGATTTCTTGATTTAGGGCTATATCCGATTGAGTGGCTTGAAGGTCTAGTCGCTTTTTGACGATATACATCCTTTTACCATTGTATAGCCGATAACTGAATTGGCCATTGCCATTTAAAGTAGTATTGCGGACTCCATTGCGCTCGATCACGGTACCATTATTCAATTTTTGATTGAGGTTGGTGAGGGAGTTATTAAAAAAACCATTGAGTGCTGCTGTAGGCAATCGACCTGCGGCATACCAATTGTTTGATACTAAGGCTATTTCTCTATCATTGGTGGCGATGAGGATATTAGGATTCTGTTTTAACGCAATCGCGATTGCATCTTCGAGTCGGAGTACTTCCTGAGCATGGATAAACGTTGAAAACAACAGGAATGCGTAGGATAAATAGTTCTTCATGAATTATATTCAGATATTATTGCAATTCGATGGGCATAGCTTTTTTCTTGGTGCTCCAATACGTATATATTGCAGGTATGACATATAAGGTAAGGACAAGCGAAAACATAATTCCTCCGACAATCACTACACCAAGTGGAATCCTGGAAGTCGAGGCCGCCCCCAATGAAAGGGCCAATGGAAGCGCTCCTAGAGCCATTGCAAGGCTAGTCATCAAAATAGGTCTTAATCGTATGACGGATGCATTGATGGCAGAGTCTCTTTTATTTTCTCCACCCAATTGTCTTTTATTAGCAAAATCTACTATTAAAATTCCATTTTTAGTAACCAGTCCTATCAACATGATCATGCCGATCTGCGAAAAGATATTTAAAGTCTGATCCATTAAATATAGGCTGATCAAGGCGCCTGCTATGGCCAATGGTACCGTAATCATAATGATCAAAGGATCCATAAAACTTTCAAACTGGGCGGCAAGCACTAGAAAGATTAATATCAAAGCCAAGACAAATGCAAATCCCGTATTGCCCTTGCTTTCTGCTAAGTCTCTCGCCGTACCACTCAATGCAGTCGTGAAAGAAGGGTCCAAGACTCGTTTGGCTATATCTTCCATTTCCTGAATTCCATCTCCTGTAGCAAAGCCTGGGGCTAATCCTGCATTGATCGTAGCAGCTTTCATTCTATTGAAGTGATATAGGGTAGGTGGAGTGACCTCTTCTGTCATCGTCACCAGATTATCTAGAGATATGACTGTTCCTCTATTGTTTCTTACATAAAAATTCTTCAGGTCATTTGGATCATCACGATCTGCACGCACGACCTGCCCTATAACCTGATATTGTTTTCCTTCTTTGATGAAATAACCCAACCTCCTATTACTCAGGGCAAGTTGTAAGGCCTCCGATAGGTCTCCTATACTGACCCCGAGTTCACTGGCCTTAAGTCGATCTATATTGATACGCAATTCTGGTTTATTAAATTTCAAATCAGCATCCCCATTTTGCAGGACCTTGCTCTGTTGAATCTCTGCAAGAAACACGGGTAGTGCAGTCTTTATCTTTTCGAAATCATTATTTTGAATTACAAATTGCACGGGTTGAGAGCCACCTCGCCGACCGACCTGAATGGTTTGATCCTGATTGGGAAACATTCGTACATCGGTAAACTTGCTGAAGTTTTTACTGATATCTTTTACGATTTGTTGCTGAGACCTCTTGCGATCCTTGGGATCAGTAAGCGCTACCCTTACAAACCCCGAGTTTACGGATCCGCTACCTGTAAAGCCGGGAGCAGTCATGCTCATCACTGCTGTATTCTCAGGTACATTTTCCATGACATACTGAGAGATCTGCTCGATATTTCTATCCATGGCATCATAAGAAGTACCCTCGGGAGCTGTGACTTGAATTCTGAACATGCTTCTATCTTCTAATGGGGCTAGTTCAGATGGAAGTTTTTTACCTATAAAATAAATAGCAGCGCCGCAAGCTAAAACAATCACGAAAGCCATCCACCTTACTTTTAAAAAATTGGTGAGGGACCATTTATATCCATTTTCCATCCCTCTAAAGAATGGTTCTGTAACTCTATAAAACCATGAGTGGTGGGCGGAGGTTGCTAACTTGACATTTAATACAGGGGTCAGGGTCAGCGATACAAAACATGAAATTAATACCGCTCCGGCTACTACAATTCCAAACTCTCTAAATAACCTACCAACAAATCCTTGAAGAAATATGATCGGCAAAAACACTACTGCCAATGTAATAGAAGTGGCGATCACTGCAAAAAATATTTCTTTTGATCCTTCACGGGCAGCCTGATACTTATTCATCCCACCCTCAATCTTTTTGTAGATATTTTCAGTCACTACAATACCATCATCCACTACCAATCCGGTTGCTAACACGATGGCTAAGAGGGTCAATACATTGATAGAAAAGCCACACAAATACATTATAAAAAAAGCGCCCACTAAAGATACCGGGATATCTAATAAGGGTCTCACTGCAATGCCTATGCTTCTAAAGAAAAAAAGAATAATACCAATTACTAAAGCCAGCGATAAAGCCAGTGTCTCTTTTACTTCACTGATTGATTTTTTTATAAATTTCGTGCTATCTGTGTTGACTCCAATTTTAATATCTTCAGGTACATCCTGTTTAATTTGTTCTACTCTTTTATAGAATTCATCGGATATTGCTACATAATTGCTGCCGGGTTGGGCAATGATAGCCATAGAAATCATAGGTACCCCACTCTCTCTGAACATCGTTTCTTCATTCTCAGGACCTAGCACGACCTCTGCTACATCACCCAATCGCAAGATGCCTGCTTCATTACTCCTGAGGATTACATTATTAAATTCTTCTTCCGTATTCAGTCGACCAAATGTGCGAATACTTAATTCTACTGCATCACCGGACACTTTACCAGCGGGAATTTCTACACTTTCACGTTGCAATGAGATTTGAATCTCTTTGGCAGTCACATTAAAGGCATTCATTTTATCAGGATGAAGCCAGATCCGCATAGCATATCTTTTTTCTCCCCACATCTGAATACTGCTTACCCCGGGTATCGTCTGCAATCTCTCAAGCAATACATTATTTGCAAACTCAGAGATCTCTAGTGGGTTTCTTACTTCACTTTGTACGCGCATGCTGATGATAGGATCGCTACTGGCATCGGATTTACTCACTACGGGAAGCCCATCTAAGTCTGCTGGCAATCCTCTTACGGCTTGAGAAACTTTATCTCGTACATCATTAGTCGCTTCTTCAAGATTAAACCCCAAGTCAAATTCAATATTGATATTACAATTTCCTTGTGAGCTACTGGAAGTGATGTTACGAATACCGGGCACACTGTTGATCGCCTTTTCAAGCGGTTCTGTGATTTGAGATTCGATGATATCTGCATTGGCTCCAGGGTAACTGCATCGGACATTGACAAATGGCGGATCAATAGCGGGGTATTCACGAACACCTAAAAATTTAAAACCTATAATGCCAAATAATAGGATAATCAGATTAAGCACTATGGCCAATATCGGTCGCTGAAGGCTTATCTCGGAGATATTCATTAATACTTAATTTTTTCATTCAATTACTTTAACTTCAATTTTCGCACCTGGTCGCAATGAAAGCAATCCTGTAATTAATACGGTATCGCCATTTTTTAACCCATTGACTATCTCTACTCTAGAGGAATCCCGATAACCCGTAGTTACACTTGAGAAGCTAGCCACTCCATTTCGATACACGATTAATTTTTTATCTCTGGCCTGTGGGATAATAGATTGTGATGGCACCATAATAGCCGGCGTTTGTGACCCTACGCCAAAATTAACGGATATAAAGCTACCGGGCGTCAATCGCCCATCTGGTTTGACGACTTGGGCTCTGATCCTCAATTGGCGTGTGTCATTGGTCAGGGCGTTTTCAAAGGCCGTGATTTTTGCTTCATAGATTTGATTGGATGATTCTGTCTTGAAGCGAACCTGCTTTCCAACTATTAGTTCTTGTGCATATTTTTCGAGTACATTAAATTCAATTTTAAGCGTACTGACTTGAGCAATATTGGACAATATCGTTTGTGGTGTAACATATGCCCCCAGACTGATATTGCGAAGGCCTATCTTTCCGCCAAATGGTGCTCTTATCTCCGTCTTTGACAGACTCACCGCATTAAGATCGAGATCTGCCTTGATATTACTTACTTGCAAGGTAGCGAGGTCATATTCCTGTTGGCTAGTACCGAATACAGCTAACAAATCTTTCTGGCGCTTTTCACTTGCTTCTGCTATTTTTAGTTGTACCTCCAGTTTGGAGCGTTGCGCTCTCAAGTCTGCATCATTTAATTTGACTAATAATGCTCCTTTTTTAACTACCGATCCCTCTTTAAAATAGATACCCGTGATACGACCGGAAACTTCAGGTTGTAAGTCTGTATTTTCTTCTGACATGATACTACCAGGGGAAGTGATTTCACGATTCAAAACAAACCCTTTGGCAATAACTGCATTATAAACGGGAGCTGCTGCTCCACCGCCTTGAGGACCACCACCAGATGTTGATGAAGTAGTCGCGCCTGGCGCGCCTGGTCCGGGCTTAGTGCCTTCCAGATTGGGCTTTTCAGCATTTGTGGATGCGTTTTCTCTTTTGCACTGGGTCAAAACCACAAAGCACAAGAATGTCAATAGTATAGAGCGAAATAATTTCATGAAATCACAAATTTAAGCCCTTCAGGACTTAGTTTTTGAGGTAAGAATGCTAAAATCAGGTTTATTAGACAGAATGTATGGTAATTTATACAGATTTCTCTAATTTAGAAATTACCATGCTTACTAGCCACCCTTGGACTCAACGTGTAAATAAGATACTAATACCTGATTGGGACTAATTTTTTAACTTCATTAACTTCAAGGCTCAAGGTTAATTTTCTCTTTTTAATGCGGGCAGCAAAACACAATGAAACAATTTTGTGATATCTTATTTCTATTCTTGTGTGTTAAATGACTACAATCTGATATCATGTCCAGCGGAATCCGAGTATTATTAGTAGAAGACGATGAGCATTTGGCTCATCTGGTATCTATTCAGGTGTCTACCTTATTACCGGCTGTAGTAGATATATTCAGCAATGGCTGGAAAGCCCTGGATCAAGCTATGAATGCTCATTATGATTTGATGATACTAGACTTGATGTTACCTGGACTCAATGGCCTAGAGATTTGCCGTAAAATAAGGCAGGTCAATAAACACCTACCGATCTTGATGCTAACGGCAAAATCAGAAGAGCAAGATAAATTGGATGGTTTCAATATGGGTGCCGATGACTACCTGACCAAACCTTTTTCCAATGGAGAATTGGTCGCTCGAATCAAATCGCTCTTGCGTAGAACGATTAAAGAAACCAATGACAACCCACCATTCCTTCAAAACGAAGCATTGAGACTGGATATTGAAAACAGAACGCTCTATAAACTGAGCCAGCAAATCGAGTTGACCGCTAAAGAATACGATCTCATTCAATTCTTTATGAAAAACCCTGGTCGCGCTTTTACTCGTCAGCAATTGCTCGATGAAGTATGGGGTTCTCAATTTGATGGTTTAGAACATACGGTGAACTCAACAATCAATCGGCTGCGAGGTAAAATAGAGTCAGATCAAAACAAACCGGAATATATCCTCACGGCCTGGGGAGTAGGTTATCGCTTCCGAAATATTTAAACTATTATTGTCTCATCGTGAAAGGCTTATTTAATAAAGAAGTATTGTCCAATATTAGGTCTCGAAGGATCTTGTCTGCTACTTTCTTTACTTTTCTTATGC